>VXNZ01000022.1 GCA_009840355.1 Chloroflexota bacterium | reverse complement strand
CCTAACCTTCCCCCATCGAGGGGGAAGGGACTTTTGAAATTGTCTTAGTGAGGAATGACATGGGAGTAGGTTCGGAATGGCACGATGGGAGTAGGTTCGGGATGGCATGGTGAGCGTATATGAGCAAATGTCCACAGAACCTAGTCCTGTCCGCGAACGAAAGCTTCCGGATTTCTGCTCCCTGCCTTCGCAAGGACATGCTTCGCAGGAATGACGATTCGAAAATTCCCGTAGAAATCTTGACTTGCTTTACTTTCGAGGATTTGTGAAATCGTCTTTGGTCTCAGTTTTTCCAACGCGGCTTTGCGATTTGTGGTAGGTTAGTTCCAACAATATGGATAGCGGAAGGATGCGCTATGACCACTTACAGATACTACCGTTGGGACGGCAGCCAGCAGGTCTTCAGCATGGACGCGGACGACCTTATGAACTCCATTGCCGACGACATTTTGGAGCACGGCGATCCTAATCGCGCGCTTCGCAGTTTGCTGCAGCGCGGCGTTGACGATGAGCAAGGGCAGCACGCACCCGGACTGCGCGACCTGCTGGAACGGCTACGCCAGCAACGCCAGCAGCAGCTCGAACGCTATAACCTCGACTCGGTGATGGACGACATCAAGGAGAAGTTGCAGGATGTCATCGATACCGAGCGGCAAGGCATCGAGCGCCGCCTACAAGACGCGGAACGCCAATTGCAGGAAGCGGGCGATACCGCCGAACACCTGCAAGCGCCCATGCAGATGCTGCAAGACCGCGCTCAGCGCAACTCCGACTCGCTCGATTCGCTGCCGGACAGCCCCGGCGGCAAGATTCAGCAGCTGCAAGATTACGACTTTATGGACCAAGAAGCGCGTGAGAAGTTCAACGAACTGCTGGATTCACTCAAGCAGCAGATGATGCAGAACTTCTTCCAAGATATGAAGCAGCAGCTACAAAACATGTCGCCGGAAGACATGGAAGGCTTGAAGAACATGATTCAGGCGCTCAACCAGATGCTGCGCGACCGCGCGATGGGCGAGGACCCGGACTTCGAGGGCTTCATGGAGCAGTACGGCGAGTACTTCGACCCGGACCGTCCGGCAAGCCTGGACGAACTTATAGACCAGTTGCAGCAGCAGATGGCGGCGATGCAGTCGCTGATGGACAGCATGTCGCCGCAGATGCGCAACGAGCTGGAATCCATGCTAGGCGCGGCGATTGACCCGGAGTTCATGGACGAAATCGCCGAACTCGCGGGGATGATGTACGACATGTTCCCGTTCGACGATATGGCGAGCGAATACCCATTCATGGGCGACGAAAGCATGACGCTGGACGCCGCGATGGAGCTGATGGGCGAACTGCGCGATATGGACCAGTTGGAGCAGCAAGTGCAGCAGGTCATGCGCAACGGCAATGTCGAAGACATCGACTTGGACAATGTCGAGCAAATAATGGGCGAGGACGCGCGCCGCCAATTGGAGCAGCTGCAACGGCTGATACAGCAGCTCGAAGAGGCGGGCTACCTGAAGCGCGAAGGCGACAGATTGGAGCTTACGCCGCGCGGTATCCGCAAGCTGGCGCAGCAGGCGCTGCGCGAAGTATTCTCCGAGCTGAAGAAAGACCGCATGGGACGCCACGAAATCTACTCGCGCGGCGACGGCGGCGAGCGCACCGGCGAGACCAAGCCTTATGAGTTCGGCGACCCGTTCGACATCGACTTGCACCGCACGCTGTTCAACTCTGCGCTGCGGAATGGGCCCGGGACGCCCATGCGAATAAGCCCGGAAGACTTCGAGATTCACCACACCGAGCATATGACGCAGACCGCGACCGCGCTGCTGATAGACCAGAGCCGCTCGATGGGCATGTTCGGCAGTTTCGCGGCGGCGAAGAAGGTGGCGCTCGCGCTGTACTGGCTCATCCACAGCCAGTATCCGCGCGACTATCTGTACATTATCGGCTTCTCGGACTACGGCATGGACATCGCAACGGACGACCTCGCGGACCTGACATGGAACGCGTGGGTGTCCGGCACGAATATGCAGCACGCGCTGATGCTTGCGCGGCAGGCGCTGTCACGGCAGAAGGTCGCCACGAAGCAGATACTGATGATTACGGACGGCGAGCCGACAGCGCATCTGGAGCACGGGCGCGCGTACTTCAGCTACCCGCCTAGCTGGCGCACCATCGAAGAGACGCTGAAAGAGGTGAAACGCTGCACGCAGGAAAACATCACCATCAACACCTTCATGCTCGAGCACAACTATTACCTGATGGACTTCATCGACAAGATGACGCGCATCAACAAGGGGCGCGCCTTCTACACAGACCCCAGCCAGCTCGGCCGGTATGTGATGGTGGACTATCTGCGCAGCCAGCGCAAGCGAGTCGGTTAGTTCATCAGTCTGTCAGTCGGTCGGTGCGTCAGTCGGTGGTTAGGAGAACATCATGACCAAGTGGTGGCTCATAGGCGCGGGGGGATTCCTAGCCGCGCTGCTAATTGTGAGCATTGTGCTTGCGCTTACGTCGAGGGAGACCGTGTTTGCGCCGGGGACGCCGGAGCGGGCGGTGCAAGACCTGCTGCGGGCGGCTGAGGATGATGACATCGAGGCGGCTTACGGCATGCTATCCACAGAGCTTCGAGGGAAATGCGAACTCACAGATTACGCGGACGGCAGCGGCTACCGCCACTACGATGACGGCGATAGGGACATTCGCGCGACGCTGCGCGAGACCAAGGTTGTCGATAATCTCACGCTCGTAGATGTACAGGTAACAGAGTTTTACGGAAGCGGTCCATTTGACAGCGGCGAATCGTCATATAACAGGCGATACACCTTGCGGCAAGAAAGCGGCGAGTGGAAGTTCACCGAATACCCCTGGCCCTACGACTACTGCGACGAAACGGTCAGCGAGTAATCCGGCAGATGCGCGCCTATATCCGTTCGTGGTGAGCGCTTGGGCAAGCTCAGCACAGGCTCTGTCGAACCATAAGTCCTGTCAATCCATGTCAGTAACATCCCTTTGAAAAGGATACTTTCATGCCTGAGGCCTTCTTCATAATATCATCGCTACTAGGGCTGCTTGTGCCCGTCTCGATAATCGCGCTTATTGTCTATGGCGTCACCGTTTGGCGGCGGCGCATGTCTGCGAATCAGCAAGAGCAGGAAGACGACGCGGGCATAGGCACGGTGCGCCGGCTGTACTTCTACTTTGTGTCGTTCATCTCGCTGATGATGACGGCGAACGGCGTGGTGATTATCATCCAGTTCATCTTCGAAGCGGGCGCGGGCGATGTCGGCGCGGTGCTGTTGGATTCCACCACGCAGCTCGCGACCGGCGCGTCGCTGCTGATAGTTGGCGCGCCGATATGGTATTTTCACTGGCGCTTCGTGCAGCGCGCCGTCGCAGAGCAGCCGGTGGAAGCGCGTTCCATCCTGCGCAAGTTGTATATTTACGTCACGCTCGCCACCGCCGGCGTGTTCATCATATTCAACGCATACAACCTGCTGAGCTGGCTGATGGGCGTGGAAGATTTCGGGGGCTACTACCCTGCCGCCGTCGTGATTTGGGCGGTCGTGTGGATATTCCACCGGCGCATCGAAGAGGGCGAAGGGCAGCATTCTCCGGATACGCGCGCGATACGGCGGCTTTACATCTACATCGCGTCCCTTGCCGGACTGGTTATGCTCTCGATAGGCGTCGGGCGCGTGCTCTACTTCATACTGCTTGAGGGCTACAACGCGCTTGTTTCCACGCCTGTTATCTCGGGCGATTCGGGACTGTTGCGGCATGCTATGCGCGAGATGCTGGCAGTCGCAATCGTGGGCGCGGCGACTTGGGCGCTGCACTGGCTGTACATCGCGCGGCGCGACTACGACAGCGTGCTGCGGCAGGTCTATCTGTACATCTTCGCAATCCTTGGCGGCGTGATGACGACATTGGTTGCGCTGGGCATCATTATCCACGAATTCCTGACCTGGCTCTTCGGCACATACAGCGCAGATTCGGTCGCGCAGCACTTCGAGTTTCTGCCCGGTGCGGTCGCTCCCCTATCCATCGGCGCTGCGCTCTGGGCATACCACTGGTATCGAGTGAGGCATGAGACAGGCACATCGGGCGGAACGACGCTGTCAGCGCGCCGAGCGTACACATACATCCTCGCCGCGATAGGCACGGGCACGCTGGCGGTTGCCGCATTCATGCTGGTCGGCGCGGCGCTCAAGCTCATTCTGGCGCAGTTCGGGGATGTGGTGGTTGGCGGCGACCAGTGGAAGCGTCCGCTCATAAACATAATAACGCTGGCGGTTCTGGGTGTGCCCGTCTGGGGATACTACTGGCGGAACATACAAACGCGAGCGGTTGAATTAGGCGCGGACGATCGGCAGGCGACATCGCGCCGCATCTTCATCTTCGCCGCGCTGGGGATTGGCGTGTTGGCGTTGTTGGGCAGCGTCAGCGTGTTGCTCTTCTTCGTCCTGCGCGACCTGCTAGAACTCGCGCTCTCGCTAGACACGCTGGAAGACATGACATCGCCAATCGCCGTAATCGCCGCCGCAGCCGTGTTCTTGCCCTACTACTGGTCAATCTACCGCCAAGACCGCCAGCAAGACGGCGAGGATGCCGAGCGCGACGCCACAAGAGACGAAACAGCGGAAGTCGCGCCGCAAACCGGACTTGATGCGCCCGATGTCCCCGTTGCGCCTGAAACATCGGACGCGCCTGCTCTGCTTGACACGCCCGAAATACGGCATTCACGCAAGCAGGTAACGCTGCTCGCGCCGGCGGGAAGCGCAATTGTCGCCCCGCTGCAAGATGCGCTCGGATACGAGGTGCAAATGCTGCTGTGGGCAGACATCGACGTCGCAACGCCCACGCTAACCGACGACGACCACGCGCGCCTAGCCCAAGCCATCGCCGCCGCGCCGGGCAGCCGTATCTTGCTAGTCCCCGACGGCGAAGGGCTGCGCGTGCTGTCGTATGAGGGGAATGGCGTTCCAAATGATTGAGAGATGGGGGGAGACGAGAGTATCGCACACACATCCCTCAGATGAAATCGCTATCCACGGTTGAGACGATTTCATAAATCCCTAATGTTGTCATTCCGAACGCAGTGAGGAATCTGAAATCGTTGCATGCAGACCTGTTTCCGACTTTAGATTTCTCGCTTTGCTCGAAATGACAGGCATAAATTGCAAATGACAGATGTATAAATTGCATTTGTGAAATCGTCCTCACGTTTACCAAGCGGTTGACACCCTGCCGTCCGTTGCCAATAATTGAACTATAGGTGTGAATGTGGTACTGCCCGCTTGGGTTAGAGTAATATCGGTCGCGGCGTTCGTCGTGTCCTTCATAGGGGGAATGACGCTAGTTGCGTGGTACGAAATCGCCGCAGCGACCGCCGGCACGACCCTAGCGACGACTATCGCCATAATCAGCAGAGGCGAGTCTGTGTCTGTGGTGTCGGCAGGGATCGCCGGTGCCTTCGAAGGAGGAGCATACATCATGGTAATAGCATACGAGATGGTGAAGCGGGGATTTGACAGGGGCTACGACAGAGGCAAGGAAGAGGGTATAGAAGAAGGCAAGGAAGTGGGTAGAGAAGAGGGTGTCGAACTAGGCGTCAAGAAAGGTCAAGATTTAGCGTACGCCGACGCCGACGCTCAGAATCTCGCATACTACAAGCGTATGAGGGAAGCGCTAGAGCGCGGTGAAGACTTCGACGAACCGCCGCCTACATTCCGCAGAAATGGCAAGCATGAGGAAGAGCAGGAATAGCCGCATGGTCATAGCATACGAGATAGACACACTTCGATAGTTCGGCAACCGATTTCTACAGATAACAATTCGATAGCGCTAGATTATCCGGGGTGCACGCTTTCCGGCATTTTGAGGTCCTAATACAATTTCGGTTTACTTGTGACGAGACGATTTCATAAATCCCTAATGTTGTCATTCCGAACGCAGTGAGGAATCTGAAATCGTTGCATGCAGACCTGTTTCCGACTTTAGATTTCTCGCTTCGCTCGAAATGACAGGTATAAATTGGAAATGACAGGCATAACTTGGAAGCGACAGGTATAAATTGGAAAAAACAAGTATAAATTGCATTTGTGAAATCGTCTTTTGTGACACAAAAAGATGACTTGAGTGAGAGGTGATTTGAGCACCTTTGTTGCGAATTCTTCAGAAGGAAATGAAACTCGCGTCCATAATCCAAATGCAAGTGAAACAACTGCATTCAATACAGCATAAACTTCCTCGCTCAGTGAGAAGAGGCAACTCATACCAACCTACGCGCATCATTCAGGATTTCCCCGCGCACCTTCAGCAGATCCCCTTCAAATCATACATGGCAGCCACCCTTGCAGTGATGGCCGCCTGCTTCATCACTTACGGAATCGTTGTTCCTGGCGCCTCGCATGCCCAGACATCTGAGACATGCACGCATCCTGATCCTACGAGCGACTGGTCTGCCGTTTGCATGGCGGGTCTTTCGCCCTCACCCGTTCGTGAGGGTGATATTTTGACCATAACTGTTCGCATCACTCGTGGAGCCGAAGTGGACGATGCGAGCACAATTAGAAGCGGCATTCGAGTGTACGATGTGGATGACGTGCATCTCATAGCGGTGGTGTTCATCGAAGGGGACAGCACTAAGCAGATTACGCACAGGGTTCTCTCCGGCTATGGGAGCCGCTCGCTGAAAGTTGACATACATCCAGGCTGGGAAGACAATGACCCCGGCAATCCATCGTCAATGACAGTACAGGTTACAGATAGGGACGGACCGCCGGCTACGGCTACGGCTGTCCCTCCTACTTCAACTCACACGCCCACTAATACACCCACACCTACGGAGACGCCCACTCCCACTGCAACTCATACGCCTACCGATACGCCCACAGTAACATCCACACCAACCATTACTCCAACATATACTGTCACGCCAACCCG
>VXNZ01000021.1 GCA_009840355.1 Chloroflexota bacterium | reverse complement strand
AGGCTTGGTTGAGTCTCATTTAGCGATTGAACAAATTTCAAACTGATACAGTACCTGGACCTTCACATAATTGACAGTAAACTAAGAAACCTGTTATATTAATTGCCTACCGCGTGAAATATCTAGCAAGTCCAAGTGCGGCTTGCTTACGGTTTCTCAATGCTCACATGAGCCAATAATGCGAGCAGCACATACACATCAGGCGGCGGAAGCTTCCCATCCGACACTGTCCTCAAATCTCGCCCGCCATAGGCTGCACCCCAGCCGCGAGCATCAGATTTCGGGGCATTCTATCCTTTTTGCCATTCATGATTTCTAACGATGGAATCCGCACGCCTCATAGCAGGTGAGACCCAGGAGGCTGGACTTGCAGAAAACTGACTTCATAGTTCGATTTGCGGGCGAAGGTGGACAGGGCATGGTTACCTCGTCCGAAGGGCTTGCACAGGCTGCAAGCAATGTCGGCTACCATGTGCAGACATTCGTAACATTCCCCTCCCAGATTATGGGAGGCCCCGTTATGGCGCAATCGCGTCTCGCCACAACTCCCGTTCTGAGCTCCGGCGACGATATCGATGTGCTCGTCTGCTTCAACGAAGAAGGGTATCAGAACCACAGAGGCGAGGTGAGCGATAGCGGCGTAGTCATTTACAACTCGGGCGATTTTGAGCCTGAAGACCTTGCGAACAGCTTCGGCATGCCATTCGCAGACCTCGCCAAATCGACAGGCAACGCCCGCGCCGAGAACATGATTGTGCTTGGCGCGCTTGCGCACCTCGTCAGCATGAAGCAGGGTATCCTGGAAGACTTCGTGCGGGAACGCTTCACCAGAGGGCGCCCCAACGACGAGCAGATTATCACCTCCAACATCGAGGCGCTGACGCTCGGCAGGCAGGAAGCGGAGAAGAGCGGGTTCAGCCTCGGCGAACTCGCGCCGCCAATTATGCCGGAAGGGGACCAAATTCTACTCAACGGGAATGAGGCTATCTCTGTCGGCGCGGTAGCCGCAGGGCTGAACTTCTACATCGGCTATCCCATCTCCCCCGCGACATCGATTCTGCTCTGGATGGAGCGAAACCTCACCGGCGACGGCAAGTTCGTCTATCAGGCGAGCTCGGAGATCGAGGCGATAAACGCCATTGTCGGCGCGGGATACGGCGGGCAGAAGGCTATGACCGCGACTGCGGGTCCCGGTCTGTCACTGATGGGCGAAGGCATCGGACTTGCGTGGATGGCGGAAGTGCCCCTGGTGGTTGTGGATGTGCAGCGCGGCGGACCATCGACCGGCTTGCCCACGAAGACCGAACAGTCCGACCTGCTGATGGCGCTGACGCCGGGGCACGGTGATGTGAGCATTCCGCTCGTCGCGCCGGGGACGGTTGAAGAGTGCTTCTACGGCGCGGCGATGGCGATTAACTGGGCGGAACGATACCAGGGTCCCGTCATCCTGCTTAGCGAGCATATGCTCTCCGAGCGCAAGCAGAACATACCCAAGCCTGACCTGAGCCAGCTCGTCGTAGAAGAGCGCGAAACCTATACCGGCAGCAACGGCTACCTCCGCTACGACAGCTGGGAACTGTCGCCGATGCCGCGTCCCGGCGGTCCCGGCGCTTATGTGGCGAATGGCAGCGAACACGACAGCATGGGCGACACGACGCACCTGCCGGAGCGGCACATCCAAATGACCGAGCGGCGCTTCAGCAAGTTGAAGCTGCTGGAAAACGAAGCATACGAAAGCCGCAATACGGACGCCGGCATCGTTCTGATGCCGTGGGGCGGCTCGAAAGGACCGGCGCAGTCCGCATACGACGAGGTCGTCGCAAGCGGCATCGACATCGGCTGGTACTACACCATGTTCCTAAATCCGCTGCCGGCGGAGCTGCTCGAAGAACTGCGGCAGAAGGACTTGGTGCTCGTGCCGGAGCTCAACTATTTGGGTCAGTTCTCCAGCGTGCTGCGCTCTCAAGGCGTGAACGCAGAGTCCATTACACAGTACACAGGGCTGCCCTTCAAGGTCGTAGATCTTGCAAGCCGCATCACAGCGCGCCTTGAACAAGAACAGAAAGTGAGCGTAACAGTATGAGTGTCAAGAATCCGGAATACGACTTTAAGTGGTGCCCCGGCTGCGGCGACTTCGGCGTTAGGCGCGCCCTAGAAGCCGCTATCGAACAGCGCCGCTTGGAGACAGAAACGCCAATCGAGAATAATGTCATTGTCGCCGGTATCGGCTGCTCCGGCAATATGGTTCACCTGCTCGAAGGTCCGCAGCCGTATGGACTGCACGGGATCCATGGCAGGACGCTGCCCATCGCGCTAGGCGTGAAGATGGGTCGTCCTGACCTCAATGTGGTCGTGGTCGCGGGCGACGGCGACTTCCTGAGCATCGGCGGCGAGCATATCGCACCGCAGGCAGCGCGCAATCTTGATGTAACAGTCGTTATCATGGACAACGGCGTCTATGGTCTGACGAAGGGGCAGAGTTCGCCTACGACGAAGTTCAATGAAATCACCAGCTCCACGCCATACGGCAAGACCGAGGCGCAGCTCAACCCGCTCGCGCTGTATCTCACGCTTGGCGTGTCGTACATCGCATCGCACGTCTCCACAAAGGTGCGCGACTTGGGCACGACGATTGCGGACGCGATGAACCACGAAGGCTTTTCCATCGTGCATGTGCAATCGCCCTGCACCACCTACAACAACACCTTCCAAGAGTTGAAAGGCAACGTACGGCGAGGCATTCCGCCGCTGGCATGGGACATCCCGGAGCATCACGACCCCAGCGACTACGAAGCCGCGCACGAAATCATCAACCAAGGCGGCGTGCCGGTCGGCGTAATCTACAAGGACAGCGACCGCCCGTCCTTCCAAGATGGCATCGACACCATTAACACTAAGTCATTCTCCCGCCAAGTGGAGAACATGCTAGACTCCTACGCCATCTAGCACACTGCGACAGAACGGCACACCAAACACCGGCACACAAGAGGGGGCGGCTGACAAACAAGCCGCCTCTTCGCTTGTGCTCGCCTGCCATTCGCAATCCCTTAACCCCCGTTACCCCCAAGAGCCAGTAACGCAATGTCCACACCACTAACCCGCGCCCTAATAGCCGAAGCCGTCGGCACATACTTGCTCGTGCTGTTCGGCACCGGCGTGATCGCTGCCGCCGTCATTACCGGCGCGCAGGCAGGGCTGTGGCAGGTTGCCGTCGTCTGGGGATTCGGCGTAACGCTCGCCATCTACACGACAGCCGCCATATCCGGCGCGCACCTCAACCCCGCAATCAGCCTCGCGTTCGCCATATTCCGCCGCAGCGAGTTCCCGTACAGCAGGATGTTCCCATATTGGGGTGCGCAGCTCCTCGGCGCGGTCGGCGCGGGATTGACCGTTCTTGCCGTGTTCTCGCCGTTCATAGAGCGCTTCGAGCAGATGCACGGCTATGTTCGCGGCATGCCGGGCAGCCAGCATTCCGCGATGATATTCGGCGAGTACTTCCCGGACGCGAATATGATAGGCGTGGACGACGCGGCGCGCGCGCTGGTGTCCGCGCCGATGGCAGCCGCAGTTGAAGGCATAGGCACGGCGATACTGGCGCTGGTGATATTCTCGCTTGCTGACAAGCGAAACGCCGCGCTGCCTAACAAGGGACTCGCGCCGTTCTTCATCGGCTTCACAGTCGCCGTGTTGATAAGCGTGTTCGCGCCGATTTCGCAGGCGGGCTGGAATCCGGCGCGCGACTTCGGTCCGCGCATCGTGGCATTCTTCGCCGGCTGGGGCAGCATCGCAATACCCGGTCCATCCGGCGGCTTCTGGGCGTACATCGTCGGCCCGCTTATCGGTGCGCCCATCGGTGCGGCAATCCACGAATTCCTGCTGAAACCCGGTCTGCCGCGCGAAGAGCAATCTGATCCGTCGCGCAACGGCGCCGCTGACGCACTACCGGAATACGAGCGAGCGACAAGCGCACAGGACGACAAGGAATGAGCGACATCCTATTCGTGTGCGTCCACAACGCGGGACGCAGCCAGATGGCGAAGGCGTTTTTCAACAAATTCGCGGAAGACGCCGGCATATCATCGCGCTCCGAGTCTGCAGGTACGGAGCCGGCCGAGCGTCCGCATGCCATAGTCGCAGAAGCAATGCGTGAAGTGGGACTTGACATATCTGCCGTCAAGCCGCGCATCATGACGAATGCCGACGTGGAACGCGCCGAGCGGGTCATCACCATGGGCTGCGCAGTGGACGCCGATACATGCCCCGCCCTGCTGCTGATATGCGTGGAAGACTGGGGATTGCCGGACCCGGCGAACGAAGCGCTGCCTCAAGTTCGCTTCATCCGAGACGAAGTAGAGCGAAGAGTCTCCGCCCTAGTGGACGACCTGCAAACCGGCGAATAGTCGTCGAACTCTGTACGCCGGACTCTTCCTAACCATCCTGTTAGTCCACAGAATTAGTCTGGCACACCTTCGCTCAGCGGGGTTGCTTTGCTTAGGTAGTAGTTGGGGTCGGCTCGCGGATTGCCGGCGTCCGCGGCGTCAAGCATCTTGTCGTACTTGGAGTCAAGTTCAGACATCTTCGAGCCCATCGTCTTGTGCAGGGCGACGCTGGAGATTATGCGATGCGTATCGCCATTGCCGCAAGCCGAGCACGCAATAGAGTCCGGTGGCGAGAAACTGCGCCATAGTACGCTAGACTTATGGTTGCAGACGTCGCATCTGTACTCGTAAATCGGCATATTTACCCGTCCGTGAACTCTACTGTGCCCCTACTGTGAAGGTTGCGTGATGTTAGTCGAAGCCGGCTTGAAGATTAGTCGGTGAGCGCCGTTCATTGAGCGTTAAGCGAAGGTCGTGTCCACACGCGCCGATGCGTCGAAGAACGCTTGCAGCGAAAGATGATATTGGAAGAACGCGGCGCGGCGCAGTTCGTTGTCCGACTTGACGCAGCCGTTGGGCATCGTTAGGTCGAGCGAGTTCAGCGTGTGAGATGAGTCCGCGCCGTCATTTGCGACGATGTTGTTCAGCAGCGCCTGCCAATCTTCCGGCGACATATCGATGTAGAAATCCGTGTCGCGCATCGCCACTGCCGACACGGATTCGACGGACGCGCACTCGAATCCCACGAATGTGAGCGCGAACGCGTCGTTGCCCACTTTGACGCCCATCAGGCAGTTCACAGTCCCTTGCGAAGTGAACTGTGAATCGCCATTAGCGCTCTCACGAACGGACTCGAACCAATCAACAGACGGAAATTGCGGCATATTGGACGGCCCTCTCAGTTCGTAGTGATGTGTTGAGGTATGATGTATGGCTACAGTGTAGTGCAGTGTCGTTGGTGTTAATCGTCGGTTTCGTCATCAATTTCAGGCATAGGCTTGTCGAAGAGTTCGCCCTTCTCGGCGGCTTCGAGTCGCTCTTGATTCCAAGCGCGCAGCTTTTGGGCATACCTGCGACTGTGCTTTCGTTCTAATGCCTTGCCCTCTTCAAAACCCTCTTCCTTGCCCTCTTCAAACCTTCTTCTCAAATAGCGTTCTGCTAGCATTTTCGTCACCTCTGCTTGGAATAGGATGGCTATATTGATAGCGGCTGCCGTGAATATGTTGGGCGCGGAGCCGGTGCCGATCGCCATTGCGGTTTCGATTGCGGTGTCATCGGTTCGCTGCACTATTTCTCGCCAGGCGACTAGGGCTACGATTATCGTAACTTCGATGGAGAACAGGATGTAAAAGGCTGTCAGCCAGTTTCCGGCTATGCTCCATATCGAGATTCGTTCAGTTTCCGGCAAAAGCTTACTTCCTCGCGGCGCTACTCGCTGCTTTTGTCCTACGAGGGGAACTCGGTGTCAACGCGAGCGGAAGCGTCGAAGAAGTATTGGAATGTCTGGTTGTAGCGGTAGAAGAAGTCTTGCCTGTACTGGTCGCCGTTCATCGTCAGCGCCAAGCCGTCGGGCCTGTCCATGTCCAGCGTGTTGAGCGTGTAGTCGAGATCCGCGCTGCCGTTGTCTTTGATGTTACGCAGCATTGCCTCCCACTCGTCGGTCGCCATGTCGAGGTAAAAGTCCGCCTCTTCGAGGTCAGGCTCTGCGACTTCACGCACTTCCGAACATTCTTCGCCCTCAAAGACGATGATGTACGCTTGGGACGCGACCTTGATGCCCACCGTAGCGTCGCACATGCCGCCGCCTGCTTCCTGATACGACTCGTCGTCGTTGAAAATTTGGCGCACTTGCTCGAACCATTCGACAGAAGGGAATTGCGGCACTTGTTAAGCCTCCATGAACTTGGCGAGCCCTTGTGGGAAGCTCGCCTCTCGCGGCACGCCGATGTGTTCCATATTGGCGAGATACAGTCGCGCGAAATCGCCCATCATGCGCTCGTACTGGCGCATACCGCTGCGCGCGCCTTCGATGCCGCCCCCGAAGATGATTGCCAGCGTCTCTCGCTGCACGGGATCGTTCAGCTCGCGCTCGAACACGCGCTCTGCGATGCTCATAAGCCGCCCGAAGACTATTGTCTTGTCCGGGTTGTGCGATGTCGCGTAGCGCAGGTGCGACAGCCCGTAGGCGAGATGCCGCGCCTTGTCCTGCATGCAGCGCGCGAACAGCACTTTCTCCGCCGGGTTGTGCGCGTACAGCTCGCCGTAGCGGTACAGCGTGAATGTGTACGCGCCGCGCAGCATGTGCAGCATCGCCACCGTCTCGGGCCAGCCGCCGGTGCTTTCCAGCAGCATGCGGTTGACCTCGCCCTTGTTCTCGACGCCCAGCCCGCCGCCGTTGGACAGCGCGCGCTTGCGGAACGCCTCGAAGTGGCGGGCGTTGTCGAACATCTGCGTGGCGAGGAACATCTTGACTTCATGGAAGCCGTATGACAGCTTCTGCTGCCAGCCGCCGATGACTTCGATCTCGATGCTGGCGTACTGTGAAAGTTCGGTGCAGAGCTGGCACATCGCCGCTTCGACATCGTCGGGCAGCGGCTGAATCGTATCCCACGGCACATCGGTCGCGGGCGCCCAGCGCCGCTGTATCGCCTCTTCGTACAGATCGGCGGCGTTGTCCGCCCAGAGTTCACGCTTCTCGCGCACCTCAAAGCCAAGCGGCGCGACTCCGGGCACGGGGAACGCGCCGCGCGGTTTGCGCGTCTGGTCGTCCCAAAAGTCTGGCACATCGCCGTACACGCCCAAATTGAGCGCGTCCAAAGTCAGCCCGTTCTTGGTTGGCGTCGCGCGTGTGCCCCACTGGAGCGTGTTCTTCATCCACGCCAGATTCGGTGGCGCGATTTCCACTTCGTCGGGGTCTTCGCTGCCTGCCTCGCGCTCAGTCACGCGGGCGGCGGATGCCTGTATGTCCTGTTGCTGTTCTTCAGCTTGCTTGGTGTCTGCCATTTATTATTCCTTGCAATAGGAGACGGCATCCCGATTCTGACATTCCCCGACAAGGGGTAGAGAAGGATGCAATTCATGCTACGGCGCACAACGGCGGTAGGGAGCGACCGACCGGTCGCCCCTATCTACTTGTTAACGGGGTTAGCTCCACATGATTTCCATCAGGCGGGGATCGGCGCGGCCGTTATCGAAGCGCTCGCCGAAGCCTGCGGAGCGGATGCGCTGCACATACTCACGCACTTGGCGACGGCGGATTGCCATCAGCTTGCGCGCGCCCTCGTCGTACTTCTTGATGCCGCCTCCGAGCAGTATCGCCATCGCCTCGCTGCTGGGCGTGTCGATTGCCGCCGGGTTCTGGTTGCCTGCCAGCAGACCGCGTTCGCCCTCGTCGAGGTAGCAGTGTATCTCTTCGCGGCGCTCCGGCTCAGACTCAGATAGGTAGCGCATGTGCATCACGCCGAACGCAACATGGCGCGACTCGTCCTGCGCGGCGAGGCGGTAGATGCGCTTTTCCGCTTCGTTG
Organism: Chloroflexota bacterium; assembly: GCA_009840355.1. NCBI lineage: Bacteria > Bacillati > Chloroflexota > Chloroflexota bacterium. Next base: position 64,729 of record VXNZ01000021.1, on the reverse strand, counting down.
TATGACATCAGCTCGCCCATGCGGAACAGTGTCAGCACCGCGCCTTCGCCGGATATGTGCAAGCGCGAAGACATTTCGGTGAACTCACGCGACAGGTCAATGCTGCCGACCACGCCACTGGTGGTGATGTCCGGTCGCTGCATAAGACCGCCGCCGTTGGCGAGCGCGCGCTTGCGGAAAACGTCCAAGTGGCGCGATTCGTCCATAATCTGCGAAACCAGGAACATACGCGGCTCGAAGTAGTCCGGGCTGGTCGTGGCGACCCAGCGAGCGGGGATGTCCGCCGCGACGAACTCCACTTCGGTCAGGAATGTGTCGAGTTGGCACTGCGCTCGCTCGATGTCGTCCGGCAGTGGCTTAATGGTGTGCCATGGGATGTCCGTCGCAGAACTCCACTGGCGTTGCAGCGACTCTTCGTACAGCGCGGCTGCGTTGTCAAGCCAAATCTCGGACTTGGTGCGCACGCCGTAGCCACCGATGCGGTAGGAATCCGGGCGCTTCGCCGCGCCGCGAGGCCTGCCGGTCATGTTGTCGGTGTGGTCCGGTGCCTCGCCATACGAGCCGACCTCAACACTGGAGAGTGTCATGCCGCGCTTCGGGTCGGGTTCTGCCTTGATGCCCCACTCGCCGCGCGAGTCCAGCCAAGACAGGTCCAGTTCGTAGTCGTCGGCATACTCCTTTACTGCCTGCAGCGATTCGTTTTGTAATGTGGTCATCGTCGCCTCCTATTCGGCACGGGTATAGCCGCGAAAAATTTGACAAGTAGAACTGGACGGACAAAGCGCATTTGTCCGTGCGCTCAATATAATACAGACACGGTAACCGCGCAAGTTGAACTGTCGCCGTGAAACTAACATCCCGTTGATTTGCCATTCCGTACTGCGTGTATGTGGTGTGATAGACTTTAGTTGCTTTTCGGCGGCATGGTTGTCGCCGGTTCAGGAGGGAAGATTGGAAGATTCGGCGTTCCGGGCGGCGATGTTTAACCCGGCTCGTATGCGAAGACGGCTGCGCGGCGTGTTCTACGGCTGGTGGCTTGTGCCGATCAGCGGTATCGTTCATATGACGACGAGCGTGCCGCTATTCCACGCTATGGGCTTGTGGTTCGTCGCGCTGGAGTCCGCGTTCGGCTGGAATCGCACGCAACTCTCATTGGCGTTCTCGTTCACGCGCATCGAAGGCGGAATCCTAGGTCCTATCGAAGGCTACCTTGTTGACAGGCTTGGCGTGCGTCGGATGGTGCTCATCGGCCTGAGCATCCTTGGGCTGGGCTTCCTGCTGTTCAGCCAGGTGCGCGACACGAAGGACATACCCGTAGTGCGCGACTTGCCATTCGAGCTACTGCCCGGCTTCATGCACATCATCGTGCCGGCGTTGATGTTCTACATCGTGTTTATGATAATGGCGCTTGGGCAGGGCTTGAGCGGCTGGCTGACGATGAACACGATGCTGAACAACTGGTTCACGCGGCACAAGGCGAAGGCGATGGGCTATTCCAGCGCGATAGGTCGGCTCGGCGCGCTCGTGCTGATACCGGCGATTGCGTGGGCGGTTGACCCGGAGCAGGACAACTTCGGCTGGTCCATGACGGCGCTGCTGCTAGGCGTGGTTACGCTGGTGATGGTCATCCCCATCAGCCGCCTGATACGCAATCGCCCGGAAGACTACGGCTTGCTGCCGGACGGAGACAAGCCTGTCGATACACCTGCCGGTTCGCCGACTAATGCGTCAACGGGTGCGCCATCTGCGAGCCGTTCCGATCGTCCTGCCGCAAGGCGTGCGCCGCCGTCTGACGGCGATTTTTCGCTTCGAGATGCGATGCGGACGCCCACATTCTGGCTTATATCGTTCGGTCAAGGCTTCACATCCATGGTGCTGATAGCGATGATGGCGCACCTCGCGCCGATGCTGTGGGACCAGGGCGTGTCCGTGCCGATGGCGGGCTGGGTCGTGTCCACATATACCGCTATGTCCATGATATTTCAGATTGTCGGCGGATATGTGGGCGACATGATTTCCAAGCGGTTCGCGTACTTCTGCTTCACATCGATACAGGCTGGCGCGGTGGTCGTGCTGGTGTTCGTGCCGGAGCTCGCGGCGCTGCTGCATTTGCCTAGTCTCGTAATAGTATTCGCCTTCGCGATACTGTTCGGCATAGGATTCGGCGGACGAAACCCCATCAGCACATCGATACGCGGCGAATACTTCGGGCGCAGTTCGTTCGGCAAGATAATGGGCATGTCGCAAGTCCCGATGAACGTGATGCTGCTAGGCGCGCCGATATACCCGGCGATCCTGCACGACGCCTACGGAAGCTACGACTTCGCGTTCCTTTCCCTGGCATTCCTGAACTTCATCGGCGGGGCGATGTTCTTGCTGGCTAAGAAGCCGGTGAAGCCTGTCAGGCGTCAGGTATCAGGTGTCAGGTAGCGGGGCTGACAGGATGGACAGGACATTCAACCCGTCTTTCCACATAATATGAAAGGGCGCTCCCCAAATGGAGAACGCTCCTTGCGCCAGATTAGTCCAATCGAACTTTTCACCGCGCCCTAACTCTCTAATACCTCATCATGACTTGTTGCATAAACGAAATTATCAATTAAACTACGGGGGCAAGTGAAGCGTACAACATCAGACCATATCTTGCATTTTGCTACATTTTCTCGACATAAGGAGACGCACAAATGGCAATACAACCATTCACGATCAACATCGCGGACGATGTGCTGGACGATATGCGGCGGCGCATTGCGGATACTCGCTGGCCCGATGAGATTCCGAGCAGCGACTGGGACTACGGCTCCAACATGGCGTATGTGCGCGAGCTGGCGGACTACTGGCTGAACGAGTACGACTGGCGCAAGCACGAGATGATGCTCAACGGCTTCACGCAGTTCCGCGCCGATGTCGAGGGTATGGGCATCCACTACATCCACGAACGCGGCAAGGGACCGAACCCCATCCCGCTGGTGATAACGCACGGCTGGCCCAGCACCTTCTTCGAGATGCACAAGATAATCCCGATGCTGTCTGACCCGGCGGCGCATGGCGGCGATGCGGCGGACGCCTTCGATGTGATTGCGCCGTCCATGCCGAGCTACGGCTTCTCCGACCGCACGACCGAACGAGGGTGGAGTGTGTCGCGCGTTGGCGATCTGTGGGTCAGTCTGATGGACGTGCTCGGCTACGATAAGTTCGGCGCGCACGGCGGCGACTGGGGCGCGGGCGTTACGGCGCGTCTGGGATATTCGCACGCCGATAGGATGATTGGCGTGCATGTAACCGCCGTATCCGCGACGCCGCACATCGACGACGATTCTCCGCCGCTCACGGACGCCGAGAAAGAGTTCCAGCGCGCGCGTGCGCAGTGGCGCGAAGACGAAGGCGCATACGGGCACATTCAAGGCACCAAGCCGCAGACATTGTCGTACGGGCTGATGGACTCGCCGGTCGGACTCGCCGCGTGGATTGTCGAAAAGTTCCGCGCGTGGTCGGACTGCAACGGCGATGTGGAGAGCGTCTATACGAAGGATGAGCTGCTCACGAACATCACCATCTACTGGGTAACGCAGACGATAAGCTCGTCGGTGCGAATCTACTACGAATCGCAGCGCGCGCCGCTGACGCTGGGCAAGGGCGAGAAGGTGAGCGCGCCGTCCGGCGTGGCGCGATTCCCCAAGGACATCGGCTACCCGCCGCGCGAGTGGGCAGAACGCGTGATGAACCTGCAGCACTGGACAGAAATGCCGGATGGCGGCCACTTCGCCGCTCTGGAAAAGCCGGATGCGCTTGTGGAGGATTTGCGGGCGTTCTTTAGGCCGCTTCGGTAAAGGTGAAAGATGCTTTCAGGATTTCGGCGACCTGCTGCCGATTTTAGGGTTGAACTTAGCAAGACGACGCTCCGCCCCGGAGATAAGTTGAAGATTCGGGTATCCATCGTCCCGCGGGAAGACTTTCAGGCGCGGCGCGGGAGAGTGGAGATAGTTGGCGCTGAGACTTATGTGGACGAGATCAGAACAAGGCAGACGACGCGGCATGGCCCGCGGCGCTATGGGGAGACTCGTATCCTGAGCCGGTACGAGAAGGTCTTTGTGGGAGTAAGCGCAATGCGGCGCGGTCTGTCTTACTCGTTCGATGTTGATTGGCAAGTGCCGCTAAACGCGCCACCTACCGCGAGAGGCGTACGCATAGATTCAATTGATGTGGGTATCGTCTGGAGCGTTGCAACCTCTATGGATGTGGCGGACGCGGGCGATTTTCATGATGACCAAGAGATTACGGTAGTTGCGCCACGAGCGATCGGCAGGGAACTATCGAGTCCGCTCGTGGCGCAGAACGCAGACGACCGATGTGCCCTTACTCTAACTTTGCCCAAGCGAAACGCTCGCTCCGGGCAGACTGTGGACGGCATCCTGCGCGCGGAGATTTCACAGGACATGAGGGTGTCCGAAGTCAGGGCTGAACTAATCAGAGTAGAAGCGTTCGGCCCTTATGTAGTAGAAAAAGAGTACCGTGGGGGCAGGGTGAAGATCGATGGCAATCTGGCGCTTCGGCGCGGCGAAACACGGGAGTGGCATTTTCAGTTGGAGACGGGAGATGTCTATGCGCCTACGCTGAGGACTGATTATTCCTCAGTTAAATGGCTGATCAAGTGCGTGCTGGCGAGAAGGATGCGCTTCGACTCGCAGGTTGGGGGAGAGATTTGGGTTGGCGTGTGAACCGAACTTCCTTCTGTATCTCCACATGTATCTCCCCAATGGAATAGATGGTCTGCGATCGATCTTTTCTATTTTGTGAGCGTAGAATCTCCTGTCGCCGTAACGGGGCGAAGCGCGTCTTATGCAGACCTGAACTGCGCCATGCGCGGTTTGTTTGACACTCATTCTTGCGCCCTTATAAAATGCAAGGACATTTAAGATGGGCGATAGACGTATGGCGGTTTGCGGTGTGCGCGGCAGAGATATGTTGTTGCTTGCGCCTGTGCTGTCATCAGCCGCTGTGCCCGAACTACGGGTGGCAATGCGATTGGCTAGCGTCGCACCTATTATTAGGAGGAATTACAAGTGTCAACCAGGGCATATATCTTGATAGAGACCGCAGTGGGCAAGTCGCGGGATGTCGCTAACGCTTTGCGCTCCCTTGACGGCATCGAGACCGTCGATGCAGTTACGGGACCATACGACATCATCGCAGTCGTGGCGGCGCCCGACCTTAACTCGGTTGGTGATATGGTTACCAGCAGCATACACACCATCAACGGTATCGTTCGCACCGTAACCTGCCTTTCCGTCGGCAGCGTATAAGTCCCGCGCTAAGCGGGCAGCAGAGAAAAGTTGGCATAATTCGATTCACCCCATCATAACCTTCCCCCGTCAAAGGAGAGGGATAATAGGAGCGACAGTTATGCCCAGCCCCAGGTAAGAACCACCGAATGCAATGGAGGAAGTCTAATGGAGTTCAAATTCACGGCTGATGAAGAGAACTTTCGCGCCGAATTGCGCGAGTTCTTGCAGAAGGAACTACCCGAAGATTGGACGGGTGGCGGCGAAGAAGGCGACAACTGGGACTTCGAGCTAGAAATGCGCAAGAAGCTGGCGGACAAGGGCTGGCTCACTATGGCATGGCCCGAAGAGTATGGCGGACAAGGCGCATCGCACATGATGCAGCTCATCTTCGCCGAGGAAATGGCGTACCAGCGCGCGCCGGGACGCGACCAGTTTGGCACGAAGATGCTCGCGCCAACGCTGATGATTCACGGCACGGAAGAGCAGAAGCGCCAATACCTGCCGCCCATCGCGCGCGGCGAAGTGCAGTGGTGCCAAGGCTACTCGGAGCCCGAGTCCGGCTCGGACCTCGCCTCGCTGCAAACGCGGGCAGTCGAAGACGGCGATGATTTCGTCATCAACGGCACGAAGATTTGGACATCCAACGCGCACCACGCCGACCACGTGATGGTGCTGACGCGCACTGACCCGGACGCGCCCAAGCATCGCGGTATCAGCTTCCTGCTCGCTGATATGCACCAACCGGGCATCGAAGTTCGCCCCATCATCAACATGGCGAACAACCATAGCTTCAACATGGTCGTCTTCGACGATGCGCGCGTGCCGAAGCAAAACCTAGTCGGTGAACTCAACCGCGGCTGGTATGTCGGCGCGACGCTGCTAGACTTTGAACGCTCCGGCGTAGAATACTCCGCCGGCACCAAGCGCACCCTTGAGGAGCTTGTACAGTTCTGCAAGGACAACACCCGCAACGGTATGCGCCTGATAGACGACCCGAAAATCAGTCGCAAGCTCGCCGACCTGACGGTCAAGACCGAAATTAGCCGCCTCATCTCCTACCAGATAGCGTGGATGCAGAGCGCCGGTCTCGTTCCAAACAAAGAGTCCTCGATGGGCAAGAGCTTCGGCACAGAATTGCAGCAGGCAGTAGCGCGTGCAGGAATGGAAATCCTAGGCCTATACGGACAGCTCGAGCCCGAATCGAAGTATGCCCCATTGCAGGGCCGCATCGAGCAGAGTTACATGACATCCGTATCCGCGACCATCGCCGCGGGCACCTCCGAAATCCAGCGCAACATCATCGCCTCCCGCGGTCTGGGTTTGCCGAGGTAGTCTTGTTCGAGTGGTACGCCGAATGGTGCGCCACTCGTAACAAGGCATGTCATACCGAACGAAAGCCTTGTCATTCTGAAACGAAGTGGGGAATCTGAAATCGCAATCCGCAATCCGTTCGGAATTCGATAGGGGCAGGCGCAATCGCATCACCCCTCCCATCAATGAGAAATGGGCAGAGACAACCGCAGTGGCGACAGCATAAGAAAGCCGGTCGAAAATAGATACAAGAGCATCGAGGTGAACACATGGACTTCCGCTTCAGCGATGAAGACAACGCCTTCCGCAGGGAAGTAGGCGACTTCGTAGATGGCGAGCTGCCTTGGGACTGGCGCGAGCAAGCCGTGGACGCCGAGGAGCCTGAGGACGCGGTCCTAGTGCGCGAGTTCAAGAAGAAGCTCGCCAACAACGGCTGGCTGACGATGGCTTGGCCCGAAGAGTACGGCGGTCAGGCTGCGCCTCACATGCGCCAGATGATTTTCAACGAAGAGATGGCGTACCGCGGCGTGCCAGCCGGCGATTCCGGCGTGCGCATGGTCGGTCCCATCCTGATGCTGTACGGCTCGGAGGAGCAAAAGCAATACTTCCTGCCACGCATCGCGCAGGCGGACATCGACTGGTCGCAGGGATATTCCGAACCCGACAGCGGCTCGGACCTCGCATCATTGCAGACGCGCGCAGTAGAAGACGGCGACGACTTCGTTGTTAACGGCTCGAAGATATGGAACGGCGCGCACTCCGGCTCGGACTGGATGTTCATGCTGGCGCGCACCGAACCGGACGCGCCCAAGCATCGCGGCATCAGCTTCCTGCTTACCGAAATGCAGCAGCCGGGCGTAACCGTAGAGAAAATACCGATGATGTGGGACGCACATCGCGCGCTGGTAACCTTTGAAGATGTGCGCGTGCCGAAGAAGAACCTCGTGGGCGAACTAAACCGCGGCTGGTATGTCGGCGCGGCATTGCTGGACTTCGAGCGCTCCGGCGTGGACCGACCCGCGCGCGCCAAGCGACTGCTCGAAGACATTGTGAACTTCTGCAAGGAAAACGAACGCAACGGACAGCCGCTCGCCGCCGATGTATCCGTCCGGCAGCGCATTTCAGAGATGGCAGTGCAAATAGAATCCTGCCGTCTGATGTGCTACAACGTCGCATGGATGCAGAGCCAGGAGATGATTCCAAACAAGGAAGCGTCTATCACGAAAGCATACGGCACCGAGATGATGATCCGGCTGTACAGCCTCGGAATGCAGGTGATGGGCTTGTACGGTCAGCTCGACCCTGAATCGAAGTGGGCGCCGCTGCGTGGTCGCATCGAAAACGGCTGGATGCGCTCACACGGAGGCACAGTCGCCGCCGGCACATCCGAGATAAACCGCAACGTCATAGCGTCAAGAGGATTGGGCTTGCCGAGGTAGGGGGAGGCGTCAGGAAATCTTTGCGCTTTCGATAGTGAAGTGATCGGTGATGAGATCGCGGAAAAACGCTTCTGATTTGGCGACAGACCATCCCGAATAATTGCGGCAGTGGTCATAATCGCAGAGAGCTAGAAACAAACTCCAGAACGCACCGTAGTCGACGCCGGGAAGGTTCTCGTCCTCAAGCCTAGTAGGGATGTTGTCATACGCCCATCGGCGAAGTTCTACAATGGAGATTTCCCCATCGAAGTAACGCCGAATCCGTTCCTGAACTAAGGCTTGATTCATGTCTTCTAACCGACCTGAAGGAATTTTTGTTTCACCGACCATTATACGGGAAGCTTTCAACTCTGGGCAATTCTGGGAGCGAGCGTTAAGGGGAGAGTTTTACACACGGCTAGAACGCGATACTCATTACACTCCGGAACAGGCGCGAGAGAAGGGCTTTCGATATTGTTCTCGAAGTCAGGCTGTTCGCTATTATAACGATGTACATGAACTTATCGCTGTAGTTCATCAGGTAAGAAGCCCGGACGGCACGCTCGGAGCGAGCGGCCTGCCTGATCCTAAGTATCTCGACTTAGGCGATCAGATTCTGAAGACTAGAACCTAATCAATCAGCCGATTAAGAATCATAATCTAGGAGAAGCAAGCAATGGACCTTGGACTGAACGAAACCCAGCAGATGCTCAGGAACAGCGCGCGCGAGTTCCTGCAGGCGGAATGCCCGGACACTTATGTGCGCGAGATGGAAGAGAACGAGCGCGGCTATACGCCCGAGATGTGGCAGAAGGTCGCCGAGCAGGGCTGGCTGGGCTTGATTTTCCCCGAAGAATACGGCGGCGTCGGCCTCAGCTACCTTGACCTCTCCGTGCTGCTGGAAGAGACGGGACGCGCTCTGCTACCGGGACCGTTCTTCTCCACCGTAGTGATGGGCGGTATGGCGATTATGGACGCCGGCTCCGACGCGCAGAAGCAAGAGTTGCTGCCGCAGATTAGCGACGGGCAGCACATCGTGACTCTCGCGCTCACCGAGCCTAGCGCGCGCTGGGATGCCGAAGGCGTGCAGACGACCGCCACGCAGAGCGACGATGGCTGGGTATTAAACGGCGTAAAGCTATTCGTGCCGAACGCCCATGTCGCCGACACATTCGTGGTCGCGGCTCGCACCGGCGAAGGCGAGCAGGACATCACCCTGTTCCTGGTACCGCGCGGCGCTGACGGCGTGAGCCAGACGCTGCTGAAGACCATCGCATCCGACAGGCAGTCCGAGTTGGCATTCGACAATGTGAGCGTGCCTGCGTCCGCAGTGTTGGGCGAGGTCAACGGCGGCTGGAACACCATCGAGAAGGTTCTCGCATGGGGCGCCATCGGCAAGTGCGCAGAGATGGTCGGCGGCGCGGAGCAGGTGCTCGACATGACCGTCGAATACGCCAAGCAGCGCACGCAGTTCGGCAGGCCCATCGGCACATTCCAAGCGATACAGCACCACTGCGCGAACATGGCGACCGATGTCGAAGGCTCGCGCTACATCACCTATCAGGCTGCGTGGCGGCTGTCCGAAGGCGAGGACGCGACGCAGGAAGTCGCAATGGCGAAGGCATGGGTCAGCGACGCGTACCGCCGCATCTGCGCGCTTGGACACCAGTGCCACGGCGCGATCGGCTTCACCAAAGAGCACAACATGCAGCTATATTCGCGGCGCGCGAAGGCTGCGGAACTCGCATTCGGCGACACCGATTTCCATCTGGAAGTCGTGGCGGACAACATCGGGCTGTAACGCGGAAAAATGCTATGGATTGCACCATTCCGGGCTGTACCGGCAAGTATGAATCGCAGTACATCGTGCACACATACAGGCACGGCGAGCGAATCGTCTTGTTCGACAACGTGCCGGCGGAAGTCTGCGCGACCTGTGGCGATACGCTGCTGAGCTCCATAGCGATGCAGCGTATCGAGAACATGCTGCGGAATGGCTCGAAGCCGACAGGCGTTGTGCCGCTGTACGACTTCCTGTCGCAGTGAATGCTGTCCAGTGAACATCGAGACAAGCGCGGCGCGCGCAAGCCATCACATCGACCCTGAATCGGGCGCGATTCTTACGCCGATACAGCCATCGACGACATTCGAGCGCGCGCCTGACGGCGAATATCCCGGCGGCTACATCTATTCTCGCACGGGCAATCCGAACCGCGAGCAGCTTGAAAACACACTGACAACCCTCGAAGGCGGTGCGATGTGCGCCGCCTTTTCGTCAGGGTCAGCTGCGAGCGCGGCGGTCTTTCAGGCGCTCGCCGGCGGCGACCATGCTATCGCGCCGAACGACTGCTATCACGGCACCCGCGCTCTGCTGCGCGATGTGTTCGCGCGATGGGGCTTGCAAGTCTCGTTCGTGGACTTCACGGACGCAGCGCAGGTGCAAGCCGCCACATTGCCGAACACGCGCCTAATCTGGGCGGAAACGCCGTCCAACCCGATGCTGAAGGTTACGGACATACGGCGCATCGCAGACATAGCGCACGACGCCGGCGCCGTGTTCTCGTGCGACAACACATGGGCAACGCCAATGCTGCAACGCCCGATTGAGCTGGGCGCGGACTTGGTGGTGCACTCCACGACGAAGTACATATCCGGCCACAGCGATGTCATGGGCGGCGCGGTGGTATCGGCGCGCGACGACGCATTCTTCGGCAATGTGCGGCAGGTGCAGGTGACATACGGCGCGACGCCGTCCGCGTTCGACTGCTGGTTGACTTTGCGCGGCATTCGCACGCTGCACCTCCGTATGCGCGCTCACTGTGAGAACGCGCGGGCAGTCGCAGCATACCTCGCAGAGCATCCGCGAGTCGAAGCCGTGCACTATCCGGGGCTTGCCGCGCCTGCGGAGAAGGCAGTCGCGGCGGCGCAAATGTCGGAATTCGGCGGAATGCTGTCGTTCCAAGTCGTAGGCGGACGGCGGCAGGCGATGGAAGTTGCGGCAAAACTGCGGCTATTCACGCGCGCCACAAGCCTCGGCGGCACGGAAAGCCTGATAGAGCACCGCGCCTCGGTCGAGGGACCTGACACGCAGACGCCGGACAACCTGCTGCGCGTGTCGGTAGGCATCGAGCATATGGACGATCTGCTGGCGGACATGGCGCAGGCGTTGGGCGGAAACTAACAGGATGTACAGGATAGAGTGGTAGGCGCGGAGGGCGCAGGACTTTTGATGTCCCGCGCCCTTTTTTGCCCCCATCTCCTGCCTTCGCAGGGGCAGGCTCTAACCTTCCCCCATCAAAGGGAAAGGAACTTGTGAAATCGTCTTATCTAGTCGATGAATCCGAAGAGTTCAGCCGCGCGGTTTGAACTCTGCGCGCTACCTATCCCGATTCGGTCGGCAACGCTATCGGCGATGGCTTCGACATCGTCGATCGGCGCGTAGTCATGAGTGTCGAGCAGGTAGTAGGTAACCGAGCTGACGATGATGGAGTCGGCGTTCAGGAATCTAACCTCGGTCGCCGTGAACTCAAGCGCATCCGAATCGCTCTCGACTTCGTATCGATACCTGAATGCCAGCATGTCGTCGCCGATGTACGACGGGAATACCTGTTCATGATCAAGGACTTCAAAGTTTGAGCCCAATTGCTGCATAGCCGTTGAGTAGTTTAAGGAGTTCCACCGCGCGTTTTCGATGCTGTCGTATTGAATTGCGCCGCAAGCAATGGCAGCGACAACGCCATTGATCCAGGAAGTGCTGTGCCATCCGATTACGCCCCAGTAGCCCGGGTCGGCGGAACGGAAACTATTGGCATCGACAAGGAGGAAGCCGCTGAGATTGGCGTTGGCGATGTCGTCTTCGTTGCAGACGGCGGCTTCGAGGGTTGAAGGTGGGGTTGGTCGGGGCGGCGGCGCGACTGTCCCGCTGAAGATCACGGTCAGCTCGAACGTGCCCTCCGTGTTCGGGTCGAATGTGGTCGCCTCGATGGTGTGGTCACCGGCGCCAAGCGATGCCGTTATGCACGAGTCGTATTGTTCGAGGCAGGAAGCGTCGGCGCAAGCTTCGGTATTGACGAGTGTGGCGTGGTCGTCGTTTTCGTGCGATACTCTGCCGTCCCTGTCCGCACCTGCAAGCAAGTAGAGGTATGTGTCCGCGCTCGATTCCAGCGTTATGGTTACCTCAGCTTGCTCGCTCAGGGTGAGTGTATAGTAGCGTGAGTAGTGGTTTGGAGACCTGTTTTCAGAGGCGCAATCGTCTGCCCATTTGCCGTTCACTACGCCGTCGTCAGGTAGCTGCTCTACGCACTGGTCGTCGGGGGTTGGCGCACTTCGTGCAGGCGGAACACCGTTTTCAAAGTACCATTGCTCCGGGAAGCCAGTGTTCGGCGTTCTCAGAGGCCAGTCGTTGGCGGCGGTGTCCGGGACATTATTGAGATTGTTCTTCTTGACGATAACGCCCTGCACCATCGGCGACAGCCCGACGATGCCGATGTTGTACTGGTTCTCGACTATGGTCCTGTAGATTCCCTTGCCCAGCGCGTTACGCTCTGCTTCGGGCAGGCTGGGACCGCGCCTGTGCATCTCCAGCAGGTCTATCGATTCTTGCAGGCACGGGTAGGCATATTCATCATTGGCGTCTATCAACCACAGCCCACAACCCGGCGCGTGGAAATTGCCAATGCCCTCGGGCGCGCGAAGGTTTATGGAGCTGAAGGTGAAGCCCGATGTGAACTCGTTCCACACCATCACAGCCCATTCGTTCGTCTGCCAGCGTGTGAAGTGCTGGCTGCGCGTGGTCACGTTCACATCGGCCTTGACGCCGACAGCCTCCCAAGCACGCCCGACGACCTGCGCGGCGTCCGGCCACGTGCCGAATGCGTCAGTGACGGTGATGCTCATCACAATGCGCTCGCCATCGTTCAGGCGGAAGCCCTCTCGATCCTTGTCAGGGAATACGCTGTCAAGCAAGGCATTCGCCGCATCGGGGTCGTATTCGGTGCGGAGTCTTGCGATGTCGTCGCCCGGATAGTGTGGGTGACCAGGCGGGGGCACACTCTGCCGAATCTCGCCAAGCCCCAAGAACTGGATTTCTTGGATTGCGCTCCTATCGATAGCAAGAGACAGCGCCTGTCGGAACTCCTTAGTCCGGATAGCGTCGCCCGTAGGACCGGGCAGGCTCATGTTGAAGAAGAACGCGACATCCGAGCCTGCGAAGGCGGGCCAGGTCAGAACTTCATAGTCGCTGTCGGCTTCTCCTTGTTTCAGTATCGTGTACTGGTCTAGCTGGATGTGCCGACCCTGCATGTCAACATCGCCCTGTACCGCCATCAGCGTGCCAAGCTCGATACCATCCACCAGCGTCAACTGAATGTCGTCAAGGTACGGAAGCTGGTTGCCGGCCGGGTCAACAGCCCAGAAGTACGGGTTGCGCTCTGCTCTGACTACCCGGTCGCCCAGGGGATTGGCGTACTTCCATGGTGCGATGGTGGGCTTTTCAGGGTTCAAGTTGTACTGGGTCTTAAAGTCGTAGTATTGCGTCCAGCTCTCGAACTCCGCAGCCTCGGCATTTGCCCGGGCATCCGGGTTGTATTTCGCATGGAACTGCTTCATGTAGTGCGAAGGCGCCCAAGGCACGTTCTTCGTCGAGCCGTAGCAAGCCTCGTCCGCCTGCGCCACTATCTCCAGAAACAGGAAGTTCGGCACAGGGAACTTGAACATAACTGTGGTGTCGTCCACCTTATGTATCGAGCCTACCTCAGCGCCAATCTTCAGGAAGAATGGCGGATTCGGATTCAGCTCTTCGTTCAGAATCACATCTTCGTACTGATACACGAAGTCGTCCGCAGTGAAGTCGTCACCGTCAGACCACTTCATCCCCTCGCGCAGAAAGAATGTCCACTCCCTACCGTCGTCCGAGACCTCCCACCATCTGGCAACCGACGGGATGAGCGAGAAGCCATCCTGTGAGTAGCGGACGAGCGACGCCCTCGAAAGACGGAAGAAGTTGCAGCCGTCGGCGGGACCTAGGTAGAAACGCCTGAGTGTGCCGCCGTATTTCCCGATGCCGTCCTCCAGCGTCGGGATAACCATGGGCTCGGATGGCAGACGCTCCCAGACCGGCGGAAGCTCGCCGGCCGCGACTTTGGCGGCGAGGTCGGGAGATTCACCATAAGCGCTGGGCGTCGTCTGTGGTTGCTGAGCGCTGGCGGTAGGCGGATTTGAGGACGCCAAGAACAACAGTGTCATAGCTAGAATGACGGCAAGAAGAGTTAAGGCAGTGCTAGAGTTTATATACGCAAGAGTATTTCGCATTAGGTCCGTTCCTTCGGCAGAATTGGGCCACGGTGTCGGGGCTGATAATGTCAATAATCAAAGGATGTTAGATAATACCATTCTTCTATGTCACAATGTGGTAACTTTATTGTGAAGTTATATGACTTCTTGTGACTGTAATTGCCTCAGCCAACACCGAATCGGATTCTGAGTTGTGGGCTGGGGTGTGGACTGCTCTGCATTTCAAACTGAGACGCTGAAGATTTAACAAATCCGTCTTTCCGTTCGGGTAGGGGCGAGCGGAAAGAGCCGCGATCTTGATCTGCGAAATCGTCTTGTTGATGGGAGAAAGCACGGGGGTTGCGATTATGTGCTACTATGGCGTTGCGGGTGTCGAAGGCGCTTCAGCCATCATATTGAGTTGAAAGCTTCAAGCGTGTGCCTGCCCTTGATGCAAGGATTTTAGATTCCTCACTTCGCTCGGAACGACAGGTGTGGGTGTTCGGAATGACAATATAGGTAATGCGTTCTTTTTCGACTTTCGGGTACATCGCGAAGCGATTCAGCTCCGACTGGAAGCTTCTGCTCAGCATCTTTGCAGGCATCATCATAGCGTCCACACTGGTTGCGGGCGCGCCCGTGTATCTGAACTCGCTGGCGCGTCTCACGCTCAACACTTCCATCGACCGCTCCTCCATCCTCTTCCTGAACATCTTCGCCTACGCGCCGAACATTCCCCTGAACGAAGAGCGCCTGAATGTCACCGACGCCGAGATAGACAGGCTCATCGAAGATAACATCTCGGACTTCTATGTGAGCCGCGAGCGCTTTCTCAAGGGCAGCACGATGCTCGTTGGCACGCCTTGGCGTCCGCTTGCCAATGCCGATGTTGATCTCGTGTCGCGCGGCTATCTGCAATACTTGTCCAATGTGGAACACCATGTCGATTTCACATCCGGTCGCGCGTACACGGACACGGTTACGCCGGTCGGTGACGGTCTGCATGTCGAAGTGCTGATTGGCGCGACTCCGGCGAATGTGTTCGACCTGCAAGTGGGCGACACGCTTGAACTACGCCCTTCGCTCGGCAGCGATGTGGCGATTTTCGCCGAAGTCGTCGGTCTGATAGATCCTACCGACCCCACCGAAGACTACTGGCAGCAGAACGCGAATGTGTTCATGGAACCCGCGCCGCTGGAAGAAATCCCCGATGTGGGCATCGAGGTCGATCCCGAAGAGCCGCCCATCGCGATGTTCGTAACGCGGCAGGCGCTGTTGGACAGCCTCGGCGAGGCGTACCCCGGCAGCCTGGTATCTTCGTCGTGGTTCATCTTTGTGGATAAGGCGCCGCTCAAGCGCATTCGCCCGGAAGACTTGCGCACGCGCATCGACAATCTGGAAAACGGCATGGCGGTGCAGATGCAAGGCAGCGCCGTGTTCACGGGCATCACCGCGCTGCTTGACCGCTTTGAACGGCGCAGCTTCTTCACGAGCATTCCGCTGCTGCTGCTGCTGACAATCATGGTCATCACGGTGCTGTACTACATGTCTATGATGGTGTCATATCTGGTGCAAAGCCGCGAGGACGATGTCGCGCTGCTGCGAAGCCGCGGCGTGAGCATGGCGCAGCTGGTGCGCCTGTACTCCATCGAAGGGCTGGTGATAACGGCGGTCGCCGTCATAATCGCGCCGCTGCTTGCCATGGGTGTCATCGCCATATCGGGCAAGCTGCCGTACTTCACGGAAATCACGGGCGGCGACTTGCTGCCCGTCAACTGGCGATGGACGCCGTTCTTAGTCGCTGCCGGAGTGGGCGCGCTTAGCCTTGTGATATTCGTCGTGCCAAGCGTCATCGGCGCGCGCACCGGGCTTATCATCCACAAACTGCGCTCGTCCCGCCCGCCCGAAGTGCCGTTCTTCCAACGATACTACCTCGACATCATGGTACTCGCTATCGGCGGGCTGGTCTTCTGGGAGCTGAACGCGCGCGGGCAGCTGGTAAGCGGCGGTCTGTTCAGCGGCATCGAAATAAACGAGGCGCTGCTGTTCGCGCCCGTGCTGCTGCTGACGCTTGTCGCGCTGGTTTTCATGCGCTTCTTCCCTCTGTTCGTGCGCTTCATTAGCGGCGAATCTCCCGGCTTGGTACACCTGTATGTGTGGGTCATAACCGCGGCGCTCGCGGCTACTCTCGCGTTGGACGGCATGCGGCAGGGCGACCTTACAGGCGCGATTCTGCCAATCTGCATTGCGCTTGCGGGCGCGGGCGCGTACTGGGCGACGCAGCGCGCCGGGCGGGTTCGCAGCACGCTGTACGGCTTTGCCGCGCAACTCGTCGTCATCGCCGCTCTTATATATTTCTACCCGCCGACGGACGGCACGGTCGCCTACCTGCCCACGCTCGGCTTCGCCGCGATAATAGCGCTGCAGCTGCTTTTCTACGGGCTGGTACTGCTGTCGCAAAGGTCGCCCGTGTGGGTGTCGCTGAGCCTGTGGCACATGGCGCGCAACCCGCTGCAATACAGCTGGCTGGTGCTGCTGTTGGTGATGGTAACCGGACTCGCGGTGCTCGCCACGACGGTCGGAGGCACGCTCAATAGGAGCTACCAAGAGCGCATACTCTACGACACGGCAGCGGACATGCGCGTGTCCAACATACCCGGCTTTATCGCGCGCAGCGTTGACGGGCTGCGCGACCGCTACCTTACCATCCCCGGCGTAACTGCTGTGTCGCTGGCGTGGCGTGACCGCGGCACGCTTGGCGCGAACTACTCGGGCAACACTTTCCGCATGCTCGGCGTGGAATCGGACGATTTCCACTATCACGCGTGGTACAGAGACGATTTCTCTCGCAGTTCGCTGCCGGAAGTGATGCGCGCGCTTAGCCCGCTCACCGTCAGCGAGTCCATCGACCTGCCTGACGATACCGAAGGCATAGGCGTCTGGGTTAAGCCTGCGGAAGTGTATCCGAACATGTTCATGTGGCTAGTATTGCAAGACGCGGACGGCGTGTTGGACACCGTGTCGTTCGGCAATATGGGGCCCCCGGAATGGCACTTGCGCACGCTGCGAGTGCCGCCGCGACTCAAGCGTCCGTTGCAATTGGCGTCCATTCAGATATACGAGCCGGTCTTCGGTCCCGCCGGCACGGCGGGCAACATCCGCATCGACGACCTGCACGCCATCCGGCGCAACGGCACAACGCAGGTGCTGGAAGACTTTGAGGACAGCCGCTCCACATGGCTGCCGCTCGCCACTTCGACAATATCTTCGGACTCGCTGGCGTACGCGAGAGACGATGTGTTCGAGGGTGAGCAGACCGGGATGTTCTCATTCGGCAAGGACACGGACAACGGACTGCGCGGCATATACCGCAGTCCGAGTGGAGGTCCTGTGCCGGTTGTTGCGAGCAACTCGTTCTTGCGGACATCCGGCGCGCGCATCGGAGACGCACTCATCGTGGAGCTGAAGGGACGCTTTGTGCCGGTGCAAGTGCGCGATTCCGTTGACTTCTTCCCCACGCTCAATCCCGCCGGCGCCGGCTTCCTGATTGCCGACATGGAAACGCTGGTCCGCCATATCAACATCCTCAGCCCGGCGGTCGTGGCGTCTCCCAACGAGATGTTCATCGAAAAGGCGTCCGGCGCGGGTACATCGGTACGCGATGTGGTAACGCGGCTTGTCGGGCGCGATCTTGTGCACGACCGCGAGACGCAGTTGGATCAGGTGCGGCTAGACCCGCTCATCACCGCAGGCTGGCAGGCGATGGTGCTGCTCGCGATGATTATCATCGTCTTCACCGCAGGGCTAGGCTACATAACATACCTGCTCGCGTTCGCCAATCGCAGCCGCAACGAGATGGGCTTCTTGCAGTCTGTCGGGCTGTCGTCGCGGCAGATGGCGGGCTTGCTGATGCTCGAACACTTCATCATCGTGGCGGTGGGCATAGGCTTGGGCACGGGCGCGGGCTGGCTAATGAGCGACCTTATGGTATCATCGGTTGCGGTTACCGAGAACGGCAGGGAAGTGATACCGCCGTTCATACTGGAAACCGACCTGCGCTTCCTCATAGCGCTGTACGCCGTGCTAATCGGCATATTCGCCTTAGCCGTTTATCGCCTAACCCGCAGCATGCGCAACCTAGACTTCCACGCCATATCACGGCTGGAATAGCAATACCGCCTAGCCGCTCCCGGCTGACAGACTGATAGACTGACCCACTGAACGACTGACTGACTAACATGCGCGCAGCACTTTCAGCAATAATCGCGGCCTGGCCAATGGTGGCTAAGCGCAGCCTGTCGCACTGGCGGCTGCTGTCCACGGTCGTCATTGGCGTGCTGCTGTCGTCCACGGTGATGGCGGGCACGGTCATCTACTTCGACGCGCTGCGCGAACTTGCGCTCAAGAACTCGCTCAATCAGGTAGAGCCGCTGCAGCTTGACATATTGCTGAAGGCTGAGCGCGGTCCGACCACGGTCGAAGAATACGGGAGGGTCGCCGATGCGATGACCTACCAGTACGAAGGGCGGCTCAACTGGCTGTTCCAAGATGTGCAACGCAGCGCGAAGACCGCGACATTCTACCTAACCGTGCCGGGCAACGAAGAGAACGCGGGCAGGGATGACGCGCGCGCGTTCTTTACTTTCAACCCGCGCCTGACGGACAACATCACGCTGCTGCCCGGCGGCAGATTCCCCAACGAACAGCCCATCGAACTCGCCGGCGCGCCGCTCGCACTCGAAGCGCTGGTGCCGGCGGACGCAGCCGAAATGTTCGGCGTTGGCGTTGGCGATAATATATCCGCCGTTCCATACTGGCGCGACCGCACTCCATACACCAGCGTTGTCATCAGCGGCATATTCGAGCGCAATGACCCGAACTCGGAGTTCTGGCATCAGCACGACACGCTGTTCAGGTCAATCACTTCCGGATCATTCCGCACGATGCCGTTCTTCGTCTCCGAGCAGATGTTTTTCAACATACTCGGCGCGAACTTCACCGATATGGACTCGTCGTACGCGTGGCATTTGGACACCGACCGCGATAGGCTGAACGCGGGGAACACCACGATAACGCACCTGCAAGTGCGCACGATGCGCTCGCAGCTCGCCACGAACCTGTTCGGATTTCGTCAGCTGACAACGCTCGATTCCACGCTCGCCGACTACGACAGGCGGCTGTTCTTCAGCAAGATCCCTATGTTCGTGGTGATGGTGCTTATAGCGGTTGTCATTATCTACTATGTCGTAACGCTGTCGTCGCTGCTAGTCGAACAGCAGCGCGGTGAACTAGCGCTGCTGCGCAGCCGCGGCGCAAGCTCCGGGCAAATACTCGTCGTGTTCATATTGGAGGGCGCGACGATCTCGCTTATTGCCATAGTGGTCGCGCCGCTGCTTGCCGCGTCTATAATCAGCCTGATGGGATTCACGCCCGCCTTCGCAGACCTGAGCGGCGGCGAACGGCTAAATGTGTTCATCACAAGAGGCGCGTATCTGATGAGCGGGCTGGGCGGACTGTTCAGCTTTGCGGCGCTGCTCATACCCGCAGTGCGCGCGTCTCGCATCGGCGTTACGCGGCACAGGCAGCAATCCGCGCGTCCCACGGGCCCGCCGTTCTACCAGCGCTTCTACCTCGACGTAATGCTGCTGGTGATTAGCATCTTCCTGTTCCGCCAACTGCACGATCAGGGCTCAGTGGTAGCGACCGGGCTGTTCGGTACGGTCGCGGTCAATCAGGCGCTGCTCGCCGTGCCTGCGCTGATACTCGTCGCGTTCGCCGTGTCGCTGCTGCGGCTATTCCCCCTATCCATCCGCTACATCAGCGGAGATTCGCCTAATCTAATGCACCTCATTGTCGGCGTGGCGGCTGCCGTGCAAGCGGCGACCATCATATTCGGCAGCGCAAATGGTGGCGCAAATGGTGGCGAATGGGACTGGACGGCGCGCGGCATATCTCTGGGTATAGTGGCGCTTATGACCGCGATGTACGCCGCGACGGAACGCCTGCGAGACGGCAGACTGCGCGCGATAGGACTTGCCGCGCAGTTCGTCCTGATTGCCGCGCTGGTGCTCAGCCCCGCGACCGTGCCTGTGCTTGAGTTCCTCGCGTACAACAACGGCAGCACGGCGATAACGCCCGGCATCGTGGGTGGTGTGCTGCTGGTAAGCGTGTCGGCAGGCGTGAATTTCTTCGTGCCGCTGCCGCTCGGTCTGATATTCTTGGCGTTTGCGGCGTTCGCGCAGAGAGCGCCGGTCGGTTTCTCTATGGGAATGTGGCAGATGGCGCGCAACCCCACGCACTACGCGCGGATGTCGCTGCTGCTCATCCTGATGGCGGGCTTGGGCATATTCGCCGCGAGTTTCGGCGGTACGCTGGAGCGCAGCTTCAGAGAGCAGGCGCAGTACGCTACCGGCGCAGACATCCGCGTGGAAGGGCTGACTGTCAACAGCCGCGGCAGCAGCGTCCCGCTCGTTGAGACATACGAGAACATCGAGCTGGTAGATGAGGCGTCGCCCGTCGTGAAGGCGTTCGGCACGGACTTGTCGAAATTGCTGGGCGAAAGTTACACAATGGTCGCGGTGGACGGCGATACGCTCAACCGCGTGGGCTGGTTCCGCGGCGACTTCTCGGAACGCCCGATGTCGCAGTTGCTCACGCAGCTCGACCACGCCAACCCGCCCATCGGCATTGACCTGCCAGTAGATTCGCGCGGCATTGGAATTCGCGTCAAGCCGGATAGACCGCGTGAAAGCCTGGCGCTGTCCATCCGCATCAAAGACGCCAACGACAGGTACTTCACCTATGTGATGGGACTGCTTGGCGGCAATGGCGACTGGCTGACGCTTGAGCGCGGACTTGCGCGAGGCACGAACTTCCGCCGCTTCATACCGCTACAGCCCACGCAGCCGCTGACGATGGTCTCGCTCGCGATACACGACACAAACTCGCGTGGCAGACTGCGCGCCGGCAACATCACCATCGACGAAATCTGGGTGCGCGACGGCTCAAACCGCGTAACCGTACTCGAAGACTTCGATGCCGTATCAGACTGGACGGTGCTGCGCGGCGCGCGCGAGTCCATCACAGACATCCTGCAGCCCGTGAGCGCCGGCGACAACGGCGAGGCAGAACAAGGCGCGGCGCAGTTCATCTGGTCGGAAGGTCCCCCGCTCACTGGACGCGGCATATACCACGGTCCGGAGGCAAGCCCGCTGCCCGTGCTGGCGAGCCGTTCGTTCCTGTCGGACACCGGACACAGCGTCGGCGAGGAGTTCACGGTCTCGATTTCAGGACACCGCACGCCGATACGCATCATAGATTCGTTCGAATACTTCCCGACGCTCGACACCGTTGGCAAGCGATACCTCGTCGCCGATGTCGCGTCTGTCGTGCGCTACACGAACCTAGAGCCGACATCCGCCGAAATTAAGCCCAACGAGATGTGGCTGCGCACGACATCCGATACGATTTCCGGCGCGGCGGGCAACGGTTATGACCGGGCGATGCTGGTGGCTGACATGCGCGACAACGGCGAGCCGTTCCAGAGCAGGGCGGTGTACGACCGCGCGGAAGCGCTGGAAGAGGCTACGGTCGATCCGCTGGTGCAGGCTGGCTGGCGTGCGCTGCTGTTCATGGCATTCGGCGCGGTGCTGATACTGAGCTGCCTCGGCTTCCTGGTGCATTCGTATGTGTCGTTCCGCGAGCGCGAGATGCAGTTCGGTCTGATGCGCACGGTCGGCTTTTCCATGCGGCAGCTGGTAACGCTGGTCTGGCTGGAGCAGGCGATAGTCATCGGTGCGGGCATGGCGCTCGGCGCGGAGATGGGACGGCGGCTCGGCGCGATAATCATGCCGTTCCTGAGCCACAACGAGCGCGGCACACAGGTGCTGCCGCCCTTCGTGCTGGAAATCGACTGGGGCACGCTGGCAATCACCTACGGCTTCATGATCCTAGTGTTCACCGCAATAATACTGGGCATGATTTGGTTCATCCGCCGCATCTCCCTGCAAAGGATATTGAGGCTGGGCGAGCTTTAGTCTGATACAGACATCGATGTACAGCACAAAAGGAAAAATACATGACCTACGCAAACCGAGAAGCGTATATCGTCTGCGAAGACCTGTTCAAGATATACAAGATTGCCGATCTGGAAGTGGTGGCGCTGCGTGGGCTTGACCTGAATGTGCAGCGCAGCGAGGTGGTGGCAATCGTAGGTGCGAGCGGCAGCGGCAAGAGCACGCTGCTGAACATCCTCGCCGGCTATGATTCGCCGTCGGCCGGGCGTGTGAGCGTGGGAGACAAAGACCTGCTGCGAATGACGCCGAACGAAACAGAATTGTACAGGCGCGACGAAGTGGGGTTCATCTGGCAGCAGACGAGCCGCAATATGTTCCCGTATCTGACCGCCGTGGAAAATGTCGCGCTGCCGATGATGCTGACCTTTACATCGCCCGGCGAGCGCAGAAAGCGCGCTGAAGAACTGCTCGAACTCGTCGGGCTAGGACATCGCATGGGGCACACGCCCGAGAAGTTGAGCGGAGGTGAGCAGCAGCGCGTCGCCATCGCAGTCGCGCTCGCCAATCACCCGCCTCTGCTGTTAGCAGACGAGCCTACCGGCGAACTCGACGACAACACCGCCGCCGAAATACTCGACCTGTTCGGCGAGATTAACCGCGAACTGGACACCACGATTCTAATCGTTACGCACGACCCGGACATCGCGTACAAGGTCGGGCGCGTGGTGATGATTCGCGATGGCAAAATGGCGACGGAAGTGCGCCGCAGGGTAACATTCCAGCGACTGTCCGGCGCCGCATCCACCGACGACCCGCTCGAAGAGTTCATCTTGGTGGACGGCAGCGGCAGGGTGCAGATTCCGCGCGACATCATCGACCGCCTGAAAATCGGCGAACGCGCACGTATCGACACCCAAGACGGCATGGTTACGCTGACACCGGACGATGTGCAATAGGGACTTTTGTTATCAGTTATCAGTGGTCAGCGCGGACATTTCCGAATAAGACGACTGATTGCCGATAACTGAAAACTGAAGACAAAAAACTGACAACCAATCAGGAGCAAGGCAGTTGAGCAGAGTACAGAGACTACTGGCAGCCGTTGATGTGGAGCGCAGATACGACTTAGACTCGGAAGAGGTGCACGCGCTGCGAGGCGTGAATCTGAACGTGTTCCCCGGTCAGTTCATTGCGGTCGTGGGCAGGTCCGGCTCCGGCAAAACATCGCTGTTGAACATCATGGCAGGCTTGGACAAGCCCAGCGACGGCAAGGTGCTGTTCGAAGAGCAAGACCTTGCCGAGATGAGCGAGCAAGAGTTGACCGACTTGCGCCGCCATCGCATCGGGTTCATATTCCAATCGTTCGGGCTGCTGCCCCTGCTGTCCGCGTTCGAGAACGTGGAATTGCCACTGCGAATTCGCGGCATGAACGCCGGCGAACGCGCCGAGCGCACCAAGGAGGCGTTGGACATTGTGGGGCTATGGACACGTTCGCGGCATCGTCCATACGAACTATCCGGCGGCGAACAGCAGCGCGTAGCCATCGCGCGAGCCATCGTCATCCGCCCATCGCTAATCCTCGCGGACGAACCCACCGGCGAACTAGACTCCAACAACGCGCACGCAATCTTCGGCCTGTTCAAAGACATGGTGATAAAGCAGGGAATCAGCGTGGTCTCCGCCACCCACGACTCGACGCTGCTATCCATGGCAGACGAAGTAAAAGAAATCCGCGACGGGCAGCTCCTAGAGCAAGCCGAAATAGGCTTGCGCTTCCGAGACTGACGACGGCTGACATCACGGCTAACATCGATGGACAGAATGGGGAAGATATGGGGTTGCTATAAGTGAGCCAAGAAATACGCTGGAAATATCGCTTCGACAACTATTCACGTGCGTACGCTCTACTTCGAGAGGCGCTTGAGGATGGCGTCGAGCCGTTGAACCAACTCGAACTTGAAGGAGTTGTTCAGCGATTTGAATTTACCTTTGAATTGTCTTGGAACCTCCTGAAAGATCGATTGCAATATGATGGCGTTATAATACCAACTCTCACTCCTCGTAATGTAATCCGTGCGGCTTGTAATGCTGAGTTGATTGACGAATGCGAAGATTGGATAGACATGCTGATAGATCGTAATAAAATGTCGCATACTTACGATCTTGAAAGTTTCAAGGAGGTGGTAGATAACATATTCTCACGGTACCTTGCTCTATTTGACGCTCTTTATCAGAAGCTAATGTTAGAGAGGTTGAAGAATGAACACCCCTGACTTACCAGATCGAACTGTGCAAATGTTGACAGATTTATTCTCTTCGTATCCCGAATTGAAGGAAGTCAGACTGTACGGCTCGCGAGCAACGGGCAATGCGAAGCCGCGCTCGGACATCGATCTTGCCACTATTGGAATCATGGACGTACATCGACTTGGTAGGCTCGCGCTTGACCTCGAAGACATGCCAATCCCACAAAAATGCGACCTGACGGCATACGAAAGCATCCGATACAAGCCGTTCAAGCGGCACATCGATACTTATGGCATCACGATTTACCAGAAGTGACATGCTGCGGTATTTTTGCCTTCCACTCCGCGTGAAGGCTATGATGGAGCATTAGTATGAAGTGTGATGTGCCGATTTGAAGAGTCGCCCTACGCCATCGGCCGGACATTCTCAACATCTAGCAATGTCGCGCCGTAGCTTTCGAGGGAGCTGTCGCTGACCATGAAGTGCTGCGCGGCGGCGTTGATGTTGCGCAGGCAGCGTTGCAGTATATTGCTACGGTGTATCGCCGAGCCGCCTTCGTAACGGAACGCCGTCGTCGCCACATCCACCGAGACCTGCGTCACATACGCGGACACGGCGCGCATCTCGGATTGTACATTCGCATCCGGCACTTCGCCCGCGCAGCAGATTGCGTAGGCGCGCTCGAAGACATCGTGCGCCAGCATCCGCGCGGCACGCAGCCGCATGTCGCACACGCCTATGTCCCCGCGAAACGCCTCGCGGTCCGCGAGCGATGCCGTTGGTGGGTTGCCGCGCTTCTTGAACGGCGCCTTGTACATTATCTCGTCGAGCGCCCGCCTTGCGATGCCAAGCGCTACGCCGGAGTGTTCGTTCGCCACGAAGCCGGGCCTGCCCATGCGGTAAATCCCGCCACCGCGCTTTGGCTCCCAAAGCGCCGTCTCCCACACGAACGCATCCGGCACGAACAGGTTCTCCACCGAGATGTCGTTGCTGCCGCTGCCTTCCAACCCCATCACCTGCCAGTTGTCGTGGATGCGCCCCTCTGACACGGGATAGACCAGCGTAACGCCCGTCTCCTCGGTGTTGCCTCGCGCGGGAATGCTCGCGCCCGCCGTCATCCACTCGGCGTGCCGCACGCCACTCGCGAAGGGCCACCTGCCGCTGAGCATATATCCGCCATCGACCGGAATCGCCTTGCCCGTGAGCGCGGTGGATGTCGCGGCGGTGGGAATGCGCCCGCCCGGGAACATTTCCGGCACCGCGTCTTCGCTGATGAACGCGCCCGGTCTGCCGATGGCGGTCGCGCCAATCATCAGACACCATCCGGCAGCCGCATCGATGTACGCAAGCTCTTCGATGATTTCGATCTGCGTAACCGGGTCTGCCTCCGCGCCGCCGAGCGCCATCGGCAGCTTCAGCGTGAACAATCCCTCATCTCGCACCGCATCAACGGCATCCGGCGCAAGCGTGCCCAGCCGCTCCGACTCATCGGCAGACGCCGCCACGCGCTCGCGTATCGCATCTACGGCATCCAGCAAATACTGCCGCTTCTCATCGCGCTCCGTGGGAAACTTCGGAAGTGTCATGCCCATACTCTACCATGAATTTCGCAACACAGCGCAAGGCTGATACGATTTCACAAATCCCTAATGTTGTCGTTCCGAACGCAGCGAGGAATCTAAAATCATCACACGTAAATCTGTTTCCGACGATGAGAGAGGATAGGTTGGGAGTGAAAGAATCGCTGACCGCTTGTCGCAGACGCAGCCATCCCAAACTCACCGCAGCGACACGAGGAACGATACCGCGTCCTGGCGCTGGTCAGGTGGCAGTCCGAGGCGCAGCGAGGCGCTGATGTCGGAGCGCGCTTGGTCGGTTGCGCCGATTCGTGCCATTATCTTGCCGCGCGTATAGTATGCGCTGCCGCTGAGCGAGTCCAATTCCACCGCGCGCTCGGCGTGCTCTAATGCGCCCATTACGTCGCCGTCCTGCAGCAGGCGTTCCGCGCGGACGACGAATATCTGCGACTGCTGTGTGTCGGATACATCCGTGCCGGTGTACCAGATGAACGCTACGAGAAATGCAGCGAACGCGGGCACGGCAAGCCAGCGCGCGCCGAGCGGCAGCTGCGCGACGATGCGGCGTATTGTGCCGAACGGCGTTTCGACGATTTCATACATGTACCGTGGCGCGAGCGCCAAGCCCATCACGAAGCCGCCCGCAAGCCCGCCGAAGTGCGCCCAGTTATCGATGTTGGGGATTAGCAGCCCGATGACGAGGTTGATGGCGGCGATGGTGGCGATACCCGTGAGATTGCGCCTGCCCATCTCGCCTAGCGTGTCGCGGTGCACGATGAAGTACGCGGCGAGCGCGCCCAGAATGCCGAATATCGCGCCGCTCGCTCCCACGCCAATCGCCGTCTTGTTGAACATATAACTGAGCGCACCGCCGGCCAGCCCTGCCAGCAGGTAGATGACTGTGAAGCGCACATTGCCGTACACCCCTTCGACTAACCTGCCGAATATGAAAAGCGCGAAGCAGTTGAACAGCAGGTGAATGATGTTGGCGTGCAAGAACATCGCGGTGAAAAAGCGCCAGTACTCGCCGGTTGCGATGAGCGGCCCGAACATCGCGCCAAAGCGCAGCAGCACGTCCACATCCTGGTTGAACGAGCCGCTCGCGAGCTGAATAATCAGCCAAACGCCGATATTGATGGCGAGAAATATCCATGTGATGACAACAACGCCATCCGCGCCGGGCATCGTAAGTCCCGCGCCGAAGCCCGCTTGCTCTCGCCGCTCTCGCTCTGCCCCGTCTTCGCGCTGAGGCTGCTCGTCGTCCTGCTCGAACCTGTTCATCGTCCGCCCTTGTCGCGCTGCAATGCCACGCCGCGCTGCCGTTCCTACGAAATAGTCCTAATTTCACGATAGCACCGGCGCACTACAGGTTCAAGCGCGCAGCGTCCGATGCGGTTACTTTCCCCGCTACTGAAATAATGCCGAATCTCAAAGTCCCTTCCCCTCGCGGAAAGGTCATGCTAGAGGCAATTAACAGGGTGGACAGGATAGTCAGTATGATTGGTCTATCGTTGCCCGGACGGAATCGCCTTACTAACTGGCAATGTCTAGGATAAGCCGCCACGCACGCTGTACAATACCTCCTGCTATGGATGTGCGCGAAATAACGATAGACGAGTTGGTGGAGCGGTATTCCGTGCTGCTGTTCGACGCCTTTGGTGTGCTGTCGTATTCGGTCGGCGCGCTGCCCGGCGCGGCGGCGCTCATCGACCGGCTGAACCGAGTTGGCAAACCGTACTATGTGCTGACAAACGACTCCTCCGCGCTGCCGGAAAGACGCGCGGCACGGTGTCGCAGCGAAGGCTTGAATGTCGATGCGGCGCGGATTATCACTTCGGGCGGGTTGTTGACCGGATACTTCGCGGCGAACGACTTGCGAGGCTCCAACTGCGCGGTGCTTGGTACCGTGGACAGCGCCGAATTTGTGCGCCGCGCTGGTGGCATCGTCGTGGATGCCGCTGACGAATTCGATGTGCTTGTCGTCGGCGACCAGGATGGCTTTCCGTTCGTGGACGGCGTGAACGCGGCGCTGACTACGCTATTCCGAATGATCGACGGCGGTGATACGCCGCGCCTAGTGCTGCCCAATCCTGACATCGTATTCCCGGACGACGACGGCTTCGGTATGGCGAGCGGCAGTGTCGCGCTGATAATCGAATCCGCATTAGAGCAGCGATACCCGGACCGCGCAGAGTTGCAATTCGACAGGCTTGGCAAACCCAACGGCGCAATCTTTGCCGAGGCGCACGCCCGCTCCGGCACGATGGACATGGTGATGCTCGGCGACACGCTGGAAACGGACATACGCGGCGCAAATAGCTTCGGCATCGAATCCGCGCTAGTAGCCGGCGGCGTAACCCCCGTTGCCAAAATCGCCGCGTCCGAGGATATGCCGACATATTGGATTAGAGACTTGCAATCGCGGTAAGTCCACGATTGCCATTCCGAGCGAAGCAAACTACGCATAGTTCGCAATGACACGTCCGCTTTCTGATATTATTGCGTGGTGAATTTGCCAGCGATCGCGCTTGGCAGAAAACGCTATCAGCGAAACGCTGCGTAACAAACTTTGCGAATGAACTATTGGACTAAGACATCACAAGGACTTGTTGGATGATTAAGAATTTTTCGGTGCTGTATGTGGGCAATATCGACCTAGACGATGTGGGCAGCGGCGGCACGCCCTCGGACGAAAGGCGCTATCCTAACGAACGGCTGACAGAGAGCATGGAAACCGCAGAGCAGGTCGCGGGACTGATGGACGAGCTCGGCTTTTACGCTCTGTGGATGGCGGAGCACCACTTCCAGCGCGAAGGATACGAGACGATTCCGAATCTCATACTGATGGGGACGCATTTGGCGGGCAAGACCGAGCGTTTGAAGTTCGGCTGCGCATTCAACATCGTGCCGATGTGGCATCCGGTGCGGCTCGCCGAAGACTACGCGATGGCGGACATCCTGACGAACGGACGCATCATATTCGGCGTCGGACGCGGGTATCACAGCCGCGAGGTCGAGTCGTTCGGCGCGCCCGTCATCGACAACGACGCCAACCGCGCGCTCTTCGAGGAGCAGATGGATGTCATATTCAAGGCGTTCAACGAAGAGTCGTTTTCGCACAAGGGCAAGCACTTCACCATCCCGCCGGAAGTCGAATATCGCGGCTACGACCTGCAAGAAGTTACGCTCGTGCCGCGACCAAAGCACCTGCCCGTGCAGATGTGGCAGCCCATCGTAAGCGGACGCACCATAGATTTCATCGCGCGCAACGGCATCAACGGCGTAGTCGGGCTGACCGGCGAGACGCTCGTCGAAGGTATTTTCGAGCAGTACAAAGATGCCAATGCCAAGTACGGCCGCGACCTCGAATTGGGGGAGAACCTCGCGCTCGAAGTGGGCTTCTACATCGCGGACGGCCGCCAAGAAGCGATGGACAAGTTGCGACCGTATCACGACGAGCGCTACAAATGGTTCGCGCCATTCGGCTTTGTGCGCTATGCCGACGAGCAAGGGCGCGTGTGGGGAACGCCCGGTGCGCCCGCACGGACGCCGCATATCGAAGACGGCGTGCAGCAGCGCGCGTGGATATGCGGCACCGCCGAAGAGTTCGTCGAGTTCCTGCGCGAGCTAGAGGCAAAATACCCCGGCTTGGAGCACATAATGCTGCACTGGGCAGAAGGCATGCCGCGCGCCGAGTTCATGGAGCAGCTGCGCCTCTTCGCGGAGGGCGTAATGCCTGAATTCGTGGGAAGATGATGCGTGGGACCGTGATGCATGGGAACATGATAATGGCGCGGGAGAGGCATCCGGCCGTGATTTGATGCGCCCCGCCAACCGGACGCAAATTACACATGAAGTAGAAGGAATTATTATGAGCACACTCGAAGGCAGTCCAAACCCATTCGGCGGCTTTGTGGTGAATCCGGGGGCGCTGCCGGTGGATTCGTCTCGGTTCAGGCGGCGGCTGGCAGATGCGATGGACGACTGGCAGGATGTCGGCTACAAAGTTGCATGGCTGGAAGTTCCGGTCGCCAACGCTGCGCTGGTGCCAATCGCGGCTGAGGCGGGCTTCCGTTACCACCACGCTGGCGAAGACTATGTGATGATGACGCTGCAGATCGAGAAGGGCGCGTACATTCCACCGCACGCCACGCACTACATCGGCGCGGGCGGCGTGGTGCTGAGCGAAGATAGGCAGCTGCTAGTCGTGTCCGAGCGGCATCAGATTCGTCCACGCAGCGGGCCGTCGTACAAGCTGCCCGGCGGCGCGCTCGTACAAGGTGAGCATTTGGCGGATGGCGTGGTTCGCGAAGTGCTCGAAGAGACGGGCGTGCGAACGCGCTTTGAGGCGATGGTGTGCTTGCGTCACTGGCATGGGTACAGGTACGGGAAGTCTGACATCTATTTTGTGTGCAGGCTGTCGCCGCTCAGCACTGAGATAACGATGCAGGAGGAGGAGCTGGAGGCGGCGCTTTGGATGCCGGTGGACGAGTATTTGGCGGCGGATACGGTGCATCTGTTCAACAAGACCATCGTGTCAGCGGCGCTGAACTCGGAAGGTGTGTCGCCGGGATTCATCGAAGGCTACGGCGACCGTCAGCAGTTCGAATTCTTCCTGCCAAAGACCATCATGCCCGAAGGCGTAGAATACGAAGAGACGCCGTAGTAAGTCTGTGAGTGTGGCAGTTTTTCAGTCTGTCAGCAAGGTGGTACGATAAGCCCACTACGAACGGGAATGATTTGCGAAGATTAGAGGTTTGAGATGGCACAGGCAAAGCGGGTGATAATTGACGCCGACCCGGGTATTGACGACACGGCGGCTATTCTGATGGCGTTGGCGAGCGACAAGTTGCAAGTGGAAGCAATTACTACGGTGCATGGCAACGCATCAGTGGAGCAATGCACGGTGAACGCGCTGCGGATACTGGAAGCAGCCGGACGCACTGATATTCCGGTGTATCAAGGCGTGGGGCGGACACTGACCTATCAGGTGCCGACTTACGCGTCCCATATTCACGGCGACGACGGTATCGGAAATATCGAATGGCCCCTGCCAATCAAGAGCCTTCGGGTGAGGCATGCCGTACCCGAACTCATCGACCGCGTGCTGACGGCACCGGGCGAACTAACGATAATGGCTATTGGCCGGCAGACCAATGTCGCGCTCGCTATGAGCATCGAGCCTCGCTTTGCCGAGTGCGTCGGCGAGATTGTGGTGATGGGTGGAGCGCTCTTCCAGCCGGGCAATGTAACCCCGCTGGCGACCGCAAACATCGCAGGCGACCCGGAGGCTGCTGACGCCGTGTATCGATCGGGCGCGCGTGTTACGCAGGTCGGCTTGGACGTGTGCAACCAGGTGGAAGTGTCGGGCGCGCAGCAACAGCGCGTTTGGGATGCCGGAACGCCCGCGACGAATTTGCTGCAGCAGGCGACGCGCTTCATCAACCGCGCTTATAAGAACGACAACCGCCTGCACAACCCGGATGGCGTGCAATACTCCGACCTCAGCCCGATGGCGTATGCGATCGCGCCCGAGCTATTTGGCTTGCGCGATATGCATGTGCGAGTAGAAACGCAGGGCGAATTCGCGCGCGGCTTCACGGTGGCGGACCTGCGCAAGAACTCGACCGCCAAGCCGAATGTGTCCGTAGCCATGGAAGTGGATGCCCCCGCCGTCACCGAGCTGTGGACAAACCTGGTCAGCACGATTTAGGCGCGCGGCTGTCGGATAGCAAGCCTCCTAGTGTGCAAAGGCTACTGACCTTGCAGGCGGCGTAACTGCTCGCCGAGACTGGCGTTTTCCGCCTCTGCGGCTAGTCGTGCTTGCCGTTCCGCTAGGCTAGTCTCGCGCTCCAAGTCTAGGCGCTCTTGCATTTGGCGCAAATCTTCGTGGGCGATTGTCAGTTCGTTGATGGTGCTTCCCGTATCAGGATCTAGCACGTCGAACTCGCCTTCGTGATAGTAGAAGTCTAGGTTAAGCAGCCGCGCTGTGCGATATTAGCGATCCGTCCTCGCCGATTTGGATGTCGATTGGCTGATACTCGCCATCGACTAGGCGCAAACCCTGCATCGGCCGCCCGTAGATGTCGCCGTCCGCCGGATCGAACAACCAGTATTCTTTGACGCCCATTTCTGCGTACAGGTCGCGCTTTGCGCCTAGATCGTTCTGGGCAGTGCTTGGCGAGCCGACTTCCATCACGAAGTCCGGCGCCTTGCCCGCCTCCCATAGCCAGTAGTTCGGCAAACGCCAACGTATCGCTTCCGCGTCCACATCGAACGATATGAAGTAGTCCGGCTGCACACGCCTATTGCCGTCCGACTTGTCGTAGGCAACATAGACCATGCCTGCGATAAACACATCCGCTAGCCCACCGTATCGCTGCCAGAGCAGTCCTTTGATTTGCATGAGGGCGGTTTCCCCCACGGCAGCGTCCTCGGCAATCTCCGGCTCTTCATAGAATATGTCGGGGAACGTCCTTGTCTTCCACTCATTTGGGATTGTCCGTGAATTCGCCATTATAAGGCTCCGAGTGTCACTTTCGGCTAGTCAGACTGTATTGTAACGGGTTCACCGTTAGGTTTCGCCGTTGTTATGCTGATATAATGGCACAGGGTTTCGGGTATCATGCCCTACCGCCGCGTACATCAACCGCAACAGACTGCTGCCGAGCCGACTATGCAGAACTCACACGATTCCACCGACACAACCATAGCCACAGCCAATTCAAAGACCGCCCACAGATGGAAGGGCTGCCCCGACAGCAGCCGTGTCGTCATCAAGGCGGGCACTGCGCTGCTGACCGGCGGCGGCGACAACATCGACATTGAAGTGATGGCGGCGCTAGTCGGACAGATTGCCCGGCTGCACGCTCGGAACAGCGATGTGCTGCTGGTGTCGTCGGGGGCGGTGGCAGCAGGACGGCGCGTGCTCGGTGTGTCCGCGGAGGGCGGCAATCTGCCGCTGAAGCAGGCGCTCGCCGCCGTCGGACAGGGACACCTGATGCACACCTACGAGCAGCTCTTCAGCTGGCAGGAAATCCCCATCGCGCAAGGGCTAATCTCGCAGCGCGACATATCCGACCGGCTGGGCTACATCAACATCCGCAACGCACTGATGGAACTCTCGCGGCGCAGGGTCGTGCCTATCATCAACGAGAACGATGTGGTCGCCATCGAAGAACTGTCCGGCGAGGTGTTCGGCGACAACGACAGGCTGTCCGCGCTCGTGGCGAATCTGGTCGATGCCGACCTGCTCATCATACTGGGCAGGGTTGATGGCTTATTCACTGCCGACCCGAATATCGATTCTAACGCGCGGATGATTCCGCTTGTTGAGCGAGTCACGCAGGAAGAGGTGGAACGGCTGGGAGGACCATCGCTCGACGCGCTGGGACGCGGCGGCATGCGCACGAAACTCCAGGCGGCGCAGCTCGCGGCGAGCTCCGGTGTCGATGTGTTCATCGCCAACGGCAAGACGCCGAACATCATTGAGCGCATAGTGGACGGGGAGCACCTCGGCACATTTTTCCCGGCGCGGCGCGGCAGGATGGAAAGCCGCAAGCGCTGGATGCTGAGCGGGCTGTCCATCAAGGGCGAAATCGGTGTCGATGGCGGCGCGGCGCGTGTATTGCAGCGGCGGCACGGCAGCCTGCTTCCGGCAGGTATCATAGCGGCGGACGGCACATTCCGACGCGGCGATCTCGTATCCATCGTAAACGACAACAGCGTGCAGATTGGCATGGGCATCACCAACTACAGCGCCGGCGAAGTCGCAGAAATAAAAGGCAAGCACTCACGACAAATAGCCGACATCCTAGGCGTCACCTACGGCGACGAAGTAGTCCACCGCAACAACATGGTTATTGTTTAGCTGCCCGTGTTGTGTAAGTGTAGGAGTATCTGCTTAAACTAGGTTCTGTG
The DNA here is from genome assembly GCA_009840355.1 of Chloroflexota bacterium. Taxonomy (NCBI): domain Bacteria; kingdom Bacillati; phylum Chloroflexota; species Chloroflexota bacterium. The sequence goes on along the minus strand of VXNZ01000021.1, from coordinate 30,686 downwards.
GACATTTGCGCAGATACGCTTATCATGTCGAACGCAGTGAGGAATCTAAAGCATGTCCCTGCGAAGGCAGGGGTCATTGTATATCAGCCTATTTTCGACTTTAGATTTCTCGCTTTCGCTCGAAATGACAAGCAAATTAGAGACATCGTCAAAATGCCCACAAAGCCTAGCAGAAAGAACAATTGAATCAAATATAAGCACAAACCTTTGGAATGCGGAGTTTTCCGATGCAGAGTACAGCGACAATCGAACGAACATCCGGCACGGCGAGCGATGAACTCGAAGTCAAGGGACTAGTGGCTCGCAAGGCGGCGCGCAGGCTGGCGACCATCAGCACGGAAGTGAAAAACGCCGCGCTGCACAATGTAGCCAACGGCTTGAAGGCGCGCGAAGAAGAGATACTAGCCGCCAACGAACTAGACATCGCCAATGGCAAGGCTCGCGGGCTGGAGGACTATTTCCTTGACCGTTTGCTGCTCACGCCTGACCGCTTGGAAGGCTTGGCGAACGATGTGCGAGGCGTCGCCGCGCTGCCTGACCCGATTGGCGAGATGATCGACATGCGCAATGTGCCGAACGGTATGAGCGTTGGCAAGCGGCGCGTGCCGCTAGGCGTCATCGGCGCGATCTACGAGAGCCGGCCGAATGTAACCATCGACATCAGCTCCCTGTGCTTGAAGTCGGGCAACGCCATCATCCTGCGCGGCGGCAGCGACGCCATAAACTCCAACACCGCGCTCGCGTCGCTGGTCAAGGATTCAATAGCGGATGCAGGAATTCCGGACGACGCGGTGCAAGTGATGGAGACGACCGACCGTGCCGTCGTCGGGCAGATGCTTACGGCGAAGGGCATCATTGACTTGCTCATTCCGCGCGGCAGTCAGGCGCTCATCAACCGCGTGGCGTCAGAGGCGACGATTCCGGCGATAACCGGCGGCGTCGGCGTGTGCCACACATACGTTGACTGCCAAGCAGACATAGACATGGCGTTGGACATCGTGAACAACGCCAAAGTATCGCGCCCCTCTGTGTGCAATGCGCTGGACACCGTGTTGGTGCACTCGGCGCAGGCGCAGTCGTTCCTGCCCGCGCTTGCGAAGCGTTGGGAAGATGCCGGCGTCGAGATGCGCTGCGACACGCGCGCGCTCAGCCTGCTCGGGTCGTCCGCCGGTTTGCGCGCGGTGCATGTTACCGAAGAAGATTGGAGCACGGAGCATCTGTCGCTGACGGCAGGTGTGCGCGTGGTGGACTCGCTGGACGAGGCGCTGGAGCACATCGAGATGTACGGCTCCGGCCATTCCGAGGCAATCGTAACCGACGACTACGCAGCCGCAATGCGCTTCCTAGACGAAGTGGACGCCGGCGCGGTATTCGTGAACGCATCCACGCGCTTCAACGACGGCGGGCAGTTCGGGTTAGGCGCAGAAGTCGCCATCAGCACTGACAAAATGCACGCTCGAGGACCAATGGGTCTGAAAGAACTGACATCGTACAAATGGACAGTGCTGGGCAGCGGACATATCCGAGGATAGTTATCTAGCCCCGTTCGCAATAGTCTCTTCCCCGCAAGAGAATGGCTAGGATGGGGACAATGAATTACAACGCCACCCATTTGACCGATGAGCAAATCGTTGAATATCCAATAAAAGCAGCATCCGATATGAGTGCAAGGGCAGACGTTCAAGGTAGGCAAGGTAGGGGATAACAGTGGCAGATTATGACTTCGTACGCGAGTGCCGCACACCGTTCTCGGAATGCTACACGGTGATCGAAGGCAACAGAAACGTCGGCAGGCTGGATGTGCACTTTGCCGATGTGATTGTACACGGCACATTGAGTGTCGATGAAAGCCTGACCGGCGAAGACGTCCACGAACTCATCGACATTTTGGACAGCGAACTGCTGGATTCCGCAGGCATCGTGCGGCAGGAAGTTATCATCCATGTGCACCAGGGACGAGACCTCGGCGTGTACAGCACCCGCGAATACGACAACAACGGCGGATTCCAGAATATGAGCTAGGAGGAGTGCGATGGTTTCAAAGACGCAGACACGCTTGACCGCCCAAGACTACTTCGACCTGCCGGAGTCCGACGAACGGTACGAACTCATAAACGGGGAGCTTTGCATGGCGCCAACGCCTATCCCAGAGCATCAGATTTTTCTGTATTACTTCACCAAAGTATTTGAAGAGTTCATCACGAGGCACAACCTAGGAAGGGTCATTATGTCGCCTCAGGATGTTCTGCTCGCTGACGATGTCGTGCTTCAGCCGGACATGATGTTCATTTCCAACGCGCGATTGAGCATAATCAAATGGGGAAAGTGCATCCAAGGCGCCCCCGATCTGGTGGTCGAGGTCTTGTCGCCGTCAACCACGCGGCATGACCGCACAGTGAAGCGAGAACTGTATGCAGGGCACGGCGTGCGCGAGTATTGGATAGCCGATATAGTCGCGAGAACGATAGAAGTCCATGTCGCGCAAGGCGGGGAATTTCTTCCTGCGGTAGTGTACGGCGAGGGCGATGTTGTGAAGTCGCCGCTGCTGCCAGACTTAGAAATCGATGTATCCGGCGTATTTGAGAGCGCAAGATTGTAGGAAATGTATATAGGAGAGGATAAAATGGCAGATTCCAACTGGGCAGAGATTTACAAGGAACTGGGCGCAACGCCGATAATCAACGCCATTGGCAGCGTTACGATGCTGGGCGGCTCAACGCCCGCGCCGGAAGTGCGCGAGGCGATGGACAAGGCGGATGCAGCATACATCCCGCTGATGGACTTGCAGGAGCGCGCGGGACAGGCGATTGCCGACATGGTGGATGTGCCAGCCGCGTACATCACATCGGGCGCGGGCTCCGCGCTCACGCTCGCCACGGCTGCGCTGATGGCGGGCGACGACGACGACAAGATTCAGCAGCTGCCCGACACCACCGGCATGAAGAACGAAATCCTCATCCAGCGGCGGCAGCGATATATGCAGCACTACTGGTACGACCGCTGTCTTGAACTCGCCGGCGCGAAACTTGTGGACTTCGGCTCTGATGAGCAGACGACGCGCGAAGATTTGGAGAACGCCATTGGACCCAACACTGCGGGCGTGCATTACTATGCCGTCGAGCAGTCGCCGGACCCGCAGGCGTTGTCTTTGGAAGACACCATCGAGATAGCGCACGCGCACGGCGTGCCGGTAACCGTGGACGCGGCGGGGCAGATATACCCGCTGGAAAACTTCGGCAAATATGTGCGGATGGGCGCCGACTTCCAGTGCATCGCGGCAAAGTACATGGGCGCGCCGCAGTCTGTCGGGCTTGCGCTCGGCACTGAGGACATGATTCGCAAACTCAGCTATCAGGCATTCGCCTCTTACGAGGGCAGGCGAGTGCGCGGCGTGGGCAGGCCGCAGAAGATTGACCGCCAGGAGATGATTGGCGCGGTCGCCGCCACGCGCCGCTGGATGACAATGAACCACGAAGAGCGTCTCGCCATCACCGAGAGCAGGACGCAGACCATAATCGACGCTCTGCAAGGCATCGACGGCGTGAGTGCGGTGATGCTGGACAACATCATCGGCCATCAGCCGTTCGGACTAGACCTGCGCGTTGACCCAGCCGTAACCGGCATGACCGTGCAGGAAGTCGTGGACAAGCTAAAGGCAGGCGACCCGCCGATATGGACGCGCGTCCGAGACTGGGAAGACTGCATCACCATTCACACCTTCGGCCTAAACGAAGGCGAAGAGCATGTGGTCGGAGAGAGGATAGCTGCGCTGTTCAACAAGTAGAGATAAGTTTGCCAGTTAAGCGGTGTTCCGGTACGTCAGTTCGTCTGGTCGTAATCGTCCTTGCGGTCGTGGGCGCGCTGTTCGCGCAGGCGAACGGCGGGACTGCCGGCGCGCAGCCCGACACGTATGCGCCACCCGCGCATTACGTAGATGACTGCGTCGATCCTGTGTATCCCATTCCATTCTTGCTTGCCGGCTCGACCATCGAGGGAAAGTGGAATGATGGATGTCTCTCCGGGAACAGACCTGTCGATGCGGACAGACCCAGCGATGGCGACTACTACGCTCGCTACCATCCCTTCAGCCTGAGCCGCACAACGGAGGTGGTGATAACGCTGGAATCGTCAACGGACACATATTTGTATCTGCTAAGCGGCGCAGGCAAGGACGGTGAGGCGCTGCGCAAGAATGACGACATCGATAGGGGAAATCTGAACTCGCGCATAGAAGCGACGCTTGATGCCGGCGTGTACACGATAGAGGCGACGACCTATGATCCGGCTGCGGGTATCGGAGAACTCTTCATGCTCACGCTGGAATTCACGGCCGACGACCCGGGGATACCCGTGCCGCCCGGCGCAAACCTCTTGGACTTTGAGGTGCTGGTCGCGCTCTACTACGCCACTAACGGCGACGACTGGCACAACAATGAGAACTGGCTGAGCGACAGGCCGCTGCGCGAGTGGCATGGCGTGCATGTGGATGCAGACGGGCGGGTTGTCGTATTATCGCTTGGGCACAACGAACTCGTGGGTACGATACCGCCTGAGTTGGGGAATCTCAGCCACCTGCAATATCTGGTGTTGGGGAACAACCGGATTAGCGGCGAAATACCGCCCGAGTTGGGGAATCTCAGCCACCTGCGAGAACTGGCGTTGGGATACAACCGGATTAGCGGTGAAATACCGCCTGAGTTGGGCAGGCTTGCCAACCTGAATTCGTTATGGCTTGAAGGGAACGAGCTCACCGGCGGCATTCCGTCCGAGCTAACGGAAATCCATAACCCGAAAGGCTTGTTTCTGAGTCATAACTACCTTACGGGTGAGATTCCGTCCGAACTGAGTCTTCTCGGCAGTCTGGTATATCTGGAGTTGGAATTCAACCAACTGACCGGGCCCGTCCCGCCGGAGTTGGGAAATCTCACCTATCTGAACTCCCTGATACTGAACGACAATTCATTGTCGGGTCAGTTGCCGCAGAGCCTGACCAACTTGCGGTATTTGCAGACTCTGCATTTTCACGATAACGCCGGGCTTTGCGCACCGGACGACGCCGAATTTCAGGACTGGACGCTGACCGTCCCCAACTTCACGGGTGATACATGCGACGAGCCTCCGGTGGTAGATGACTGCGTCGAAACACTGAGCGCAGACGGCACTATCAGCGGCGTGTGGACTGACGCCTGCCTATCCGACAACAGACCTGCAGACGACAAAAGACCGAGAGGTGGCGACTACTACGCGCGATACTATACTTTTCGCCTAGTCGAACGCTCGGATGTAACGATAACGCTGGAATCGGAAACCGACACATACTTGTATGTGCTGAACGGGGCGGGCGCCGGCGGAAATGCGCTGCACTCGAACGACGACATAGACTATGCCGCCGGCGACTCGAACTCACGCATCGAGGTTCCGCTGCAAACCGGGGAATACACGATAGAAGCGACGACCTACGATTCGGACGCAGGAGGCAGATTCACGCTGACGGTGAGCGGCATAGATGCGCCGCCAACGCCCCCGGATCCTACGCCGCTGCCTTCTGCCGATGCCGACCGCGCCGCGCTGGTCGCGCTCTACAACGCCACGAACGGCGACGACTGGCGCGCCAACACGAACTGGCTGACCGACGCGCCGCTGAACCAATGGTACGGTGTGCGAACGAACAGCGAAGGGCGCGCTACCGAATTGAGGATTGGATGGAATAATCTGATGGGGCAATTGCCGTCCGAGTTGGGTAATCTGCGCGATTTGCGAGAATTGTGGCTGAACAATAACAGTCTGTCCGGCGAAATACCTCCGGAGTTGGGCAATCTGACAGATCTAGAGGCACTGGATTTTGGGGATAATAAATTGACAGGCGCGATACCAGTAGAGATGGGCGACATGGTCAATTTGACCTGGCTTAGCGTGGGAAGCAATCAGTTGACGGGGAAGGTACCGGATGAACTAGGCAACCTCGTAAATCTCAAGCACCTAATTCTTCATGCCAATCAGTTGATGGGAGAACTGCCGGAAAGCCTGACATCTTTTAATCAACTTATAGAGTTTCGCTTCGATAGCAACTCCGGTCTGTGCGCTCCGGACAGTACCGAGTTTCAGGAATGGCTGCAATCAATTGCTACGGTCGTAGGCATCAATTGCTCCGACAACTATGGATGGTCTCACAGGCCCGTGTTTGACGGTGGAATTGACTTAGGAGTTACTTACATAGAGCGGCTACCACGCTACCCAAGTTACATGGTTACTTACTTCGCAAACCAGTATGAATGTCCGTATCCATTCGACGAACCTAGAGGTCCGATAGTATGTCCTGAGCAGGACAATGTGAAACGATGGCCGGATGCAGGCGAAACGGTTGACCTGAGGGCGCATATATGGAACTTTGGCGATACGGCGTCGGGTCCGTTCAATTATCGTTGGCTGTTGGGCGAGATAGTTGTATCCACGGGACGGCATGAAGGGCTGGAGACGGGCGGAAGTGCCGAAATCCCGCTCTCGATGCGGTGGCCAGGCAGTGGAAGCAACCCGACCGTTACATTCGAGATAGACCCTGATGACAGCGTTCTTGAGTTGCTGGAAAACAACAACACGCTTGTTGACTGGATAAAGGGGTACACTCTGGGGTTTTACTTCACTCCCGTTGCCTACGAATCTCTCAGATTATCCAATGAACCCGGTCAGGCGATCCAGTCGCCAGAGCATTGGATACACGGTAACGTATCTCGCCTGAATGAGCTGTTAGCCGAAGCGGGTCTTGATGAGCGTGTTCGGGCTGAACTTTTCCATATATCGGAAGATCGCAACTTAGCCTCCAGCCATAACTTGCGCCGTTACATGGACGGCTGGTGGGGTACTATCGATAACGAAGGTTCGTTCTTCACTCTTGACGGTTATCAGAACCGTCCGGAAATCGATTGGGGATTGCTCCACGAACTGCTGCATCAACTCGGTACTATTGACCTCTATCAAATGCGCCCAGGACCACAAAACATCTTGCTTAGGGACGCCAATAGACCCGGCTACAAGGCTGGATGTGGCGAAGATTACTGGACCCATGAATGGATCTGTTATGAGTTTCCCAAGGGAATTGGTGACATCATGTCAGGTTCCCCTGATCAAATAGTCGGCGCGCACACTGCCGGCGGTTTGCGTAGCAACACGGGCCATAGGCGCGGCTTCTATGGCGAATACCTGTACGACACGCCGCAAACCACATCCGTCAGGGTGCTGGATTCGGACGGCAGCCCGACGCCTGATGTGTCCCTGCGCTTCTATCAGTATGAACTACAGCCGGAAGGGCATATCTTGGACGCTACGCCGGAGTTCACGCTGACTACCGACACCTCCGGTGTCGCCGTGCTGCCGAATCTAGGAATCACCGGCATCGTTACGGCGACGGGGCATCAGCTCAAGCCTAACCCATTCGGGCATATCGACGTGGTCGGGACGAACGGCTTGTTCATCATTGAGATGGAGGGTGCGGCTTGCACTAACTATGAATGGCTGACGATAGTTGACTTGAACCTGGCATACTGGAACGGACAGACCGGAAGCGCGCTGTTCGATAGGACGTTTCGCTGCCCGCCGCCTAGCGGCTCTGGCATGCCAAGCGGCATTCCCGCCGACGCCGGTATAGAGCATCGAATGCCGCCGACATATTCGCCGTACACGCAGTTCGCGCCTCAGACGGACTCGCGTTCAACGCCTGCGCGCTAGTAACTCTGGAACAGCCTGCCCCACTCCGTCCGCATCGCGGCTTCAACTCGCTTTTTGCCGATTAGGGGCAGCCAGTAGCCGTTGTGGTACAGGTTGGAGGCGGCGATGGCTAGGTTGACGAGCGGCGAGCGCGCTATGGCGTTCTCCAGAGGCTTGAACGGTCCCCAATAGACCGACTTCTGGCCGCTGCTGAAGAGCGTGTTTTCGCCGCTGCTGAATCCCCAGTCCACGCTCGATATGTCCGCGCCCACGATCTCGATCTCGCGCATATCGCCGCATCCCAGCCCTTTTTCGTGCGCCAGCCGTATGAACTCAATGCCGAGTGGATCAAAGCCCATCATCTTGGCGGAAACGGCGTCGATAGCGACCTGATCCGCGCTCGCGAGTATCACATTCTTCGCGTGCCACCGCATCGCTCTGGGACCAGGGCCGTCGCCGGCGAATGTGCCGTCGGTCACGGCGAAAATGCCCGGGTGAATCTGCCTCTGTATCTGCAGCAGGTCAACCAGCGTCTCGTGAATAGCGGAGTGCGTCCAGTGGCGATTGTGGTTCAGCAGCCCGCCGAATGCGTTCTTCATCGCTCCGGTAATGGTCGTGAACACATGCGTCTTCATCGTGGGCAGGTGCAGCACGTTCTTGCCGATGAAGTCCGCCGGAATCTGAAAGCCGTTCGGATAGATGCGGTCGAGCGCGAGCATTCTATCCTGCGGCTGAAAATCGACCCAGTTCGCGTCTTCGAGATACAGCGCGTCCAAGTCGTGCAGCCGCTCGACGGTCTTGTGCTTGTTCCTGACCGCGCCTTCTTTCGCGTCCACGACCACCGTGCCGTTGTGCGCCGGAATCAGGCGGTCGTATCCATCGGCTCTCAGCGCGCGTATTGCGCCGTCCAACTGCCAAGGTGCCGTGGAGCAAGCCGGGTAGTAGTGCTGCCAAGATATATTGATTTTCAGCAGCGTGGCGTAGTCTTTGGGCAGTGCCCGCTCGTAGCCCGCGAGCCGCATCGCTGCGCCGATGTCGTCTAGCACAGTCTCAGGTGTCGTATGCACCACCGCGACTGTGGGCGTTGTGCGTGCTGCGTCCGGCTGTGGCGCTGGCTTAGGTTGTGTTAGGGTTGTCATTCGCACTCTTCTTATCGTGGATATTCGTTCCCCCATCCTAATCTGAAGGGACTGGGTTGCGGGAATATCCATTAGATTGACTTATTCATAAGTCTGTATGCAGGGGCTGGATAGAAGGCCTACTCAAGGAAGTCCCGCAGCTTCTTCGACCTGTTCGGATGCCGCAACTTCCGCAGCGCCTTCGCCTCAATCTGACGGATGCGCTCGCGGGTAACGCCGAAATCTCTGCCGACTTCTTCTAGCGTGCGGCTGCGGCCGTCTTCTAAGCCGAATCGCAGTTGCAGCACGCGCGCCTCGCGCTCGCCCAGCGTTTGCAGCACATCATCGACCTGCTCTTTGAGAAGCTGATATGACGCCGCTTCCGCCGGCGCGAGCGCGCTGCGGTCTTCGATGAAGTCGCCGAGATGGCTGTCCTCTTCCTCGCCGATTGGCGTTTCGAGCGATACAGGCTCTTGCGAGATTTTCAGGATTTCGCGCACTCGCTCGGGCGTAACATCCATGCCGGAGCCAATCTCTTCGCTGGTCGGCTCTCGGCCGTATTCCTGCACGAGGCGGCGGCTGACGCGCAGCAGCTTGTTGATGGTCTCGACCATGTGCACGGGTATGCGGATGGTGCGCGCCTGGTCCGCGATCGCGCGCGTTATCGCCTGTCGAATCCACCATGTCGCATAAGTGCTGAACTTGTAACCCTTGCGATAGTCGAACTTTTCGACCGCGCGTATAAGGCCGATGTTGCCTTCCTGAATTAGGTCCAGCAGCGACATGCCCCTGCCGATGTACTTCTTGGCGACGCTGACCACAAGGCGCAGATTTGCCTCGGCTAGGTGGCGTTGCGCGCGCCTGCCGGCGACCTTTGTGCGGCTGATATGCCGCGTGAAGGCGAGTTCGTATGTCTCGATTTGCTTGTAATAGCCCGGCGTTTCGCCCAGCGTACTGAGCTGGCTTATGGTCGGCGAGACCTCGAAAATGTCGTGAATCTCGTCTGGTAGCAGGCGGCTGTTCAACGAAAGTTCACGAATTTCCTCTTTGACATCGTCCGGTTCGCGGTTGAGGATTTCGGCGATGAAGTTGAGCATTTCCTCGCCCAATTCGCCGTCGAGACATTCGGTCAGTGCTTCGTCGGTGAGCATCTGGTAGAGGGTTGAGGGCTTGGGGAGATTATAGTAGCGGCAGAACGCGCCGAGAAGTGGTTCGGATGCGGCGACGTTTATCATGAACTGGTGGATGGTCTGCCAAGCGCGGGGACGCCTGCTGAGAAGGGATTGCAGTTCCGCTTCGACCTTCTCGATGTGCTTCCACTCTTCCATTTCGCGGGCGAGCTTGCGCTCATCGGCGGCTTTGAGCAAGCCGACCCTGCCGATTTCGCGTAGATACATGCGAACCGGATCGTCGATGATGTCAACGTTTTCCAGCTTCTTGACCCACTCGCTGTCAATGTCCGGCTCGTCGGATTCCTTCTCTTCATCGTCGTCGTAGCTCGCGCCGTTGCGGTCAGATGCGCCGTTGCGTCCGGATAGGATAATCTCAGGCTCTCCCATCCGGTATCCGTCTTCCCGCGATTTGCTAGTCTGGATGAGGTCTCCGGTCGATACGCCTTGTGGTATGCCCATCACCATATCGTCAATGCCGTCGCCGTCCAAGTTCGCGTTCATATACTTATCGCCCCCAATCGCTTCAAAAAGGTTTCGTTCCGTTGCCGCCGTTGCGCTCGCCGCCGCACCGTTATGCTTCCGGCCCGCTATGCATCCGGGATAACTCATCCCAGCCCTTACAGTGGCACATCGGGCCGCTGCCTCCCCACCCCAGGGAATACGAGGCGAGCGCATATTTGTTTCCGTTAGTCTTGCCTATTGGATTTCGTCTGTCCGTGTTCACCCGCTCTTGACTAAATTTTCCGCTTAATAATCCGGTGTCATCGTATTTCGGTCGCCCGTATGCCCTCGTTCAGGCTGGTGATTTGCGCCGCGAGTTCGCGCGGTGGCGGTGTCGCGTTGTCGATGGTGGCTAGCAGCGTCTGCTGAAGTTCGAGCAGGTGCCGCCGCTTAAGACTTTGCAGACACTGGCGCAATGCGTCTCGCGCGCGTTCGGAACGAGGGCCGTCGGAAGGCGCGATGTCCGCTGCCAGCAGCGACTGCATGTGCGCCAGCAGCGTGTCGTCCAGCGCGTCCTGCAGTTCGACGATGTCCGCGCACAACTGCCATCGCGCGAATATCTCGCGGTTCGCGCTGCTGCTGAGGTACTCGGACGAGAATTCGTCCAGATATTCGCGCAGCTGCGGGAAGTTCAGCAGCAAGCCTAGCATATAGTCTTCGCGGGTGTTCTCGCGGTTGCTGTCTAACGCAGATGCAGTGATTTGCTGCTGACTTGACGATCGTGCGGGCTGTGCGGATTGTGCGTCGTATTGGCGGCGCTGCTGACGGGCGCTTGCCTGCATCGTTCGCGGCAGACCGGCTTTCAGCGCGTCAAGCGTGATGCCGAGCGTGTCCGCGAGATCTTGCATATAGCGCTGCTGGTCAAACGGGTTCTGCGTTGCCGCGATGAGCGGGTATATCGCCTCGACGACTTGACTCTTGCCCTGCCCTGTGCCGGTGTCGAAGCGTGCCGCAATCGCCGGTATGAGGTAACTCATCAGCGGCGGCGCTTCAGTTGTCAGGCGCTCCCACTCTGCGGGATCATGGCGGATCAGCTCGTCCGGGTCTTTGCCTTCAGGCAACGCGGCTATGCTCAGGGTGATGGCTTCGCGCTGCTGCATGACGCTGTGCGACCTGCCACGCGACGCGGACTGCACGCCTATCACCTGCCACGACGATTCGAGACTGCGCAGTGTTGCTTCCTGCCCGGCGTTGTCCGGGTCTAGCGCGAGCACAAAATTGGTCGCCAGCGATTTCAGCTGAGCGACCTGATTTTCCGTGAGCGCGGTACCCATAGACGCGACGACATTGTGATAGCCGTGCTGGTGGGCGGCGATGACATCCATATAGCCTTCGACGACGATGCCGGTGTTGGACTCGCGGATCGCGTCCTTCGCGCGGTGGATGCCGTAGAGCATGCTGCGTTTGTCGAATATGGGCGTGCTGGAAGTATTGATGTATTTCGGATTGTAGCCGGGCGCGTCCGGCGGCGGCTCGCTGAGCTGGCGTCCGCCAAAGCCGCTGACTTTGCCCTGCCTGTCGTGAATCGGGAACATCAGCCTGTCGCGGAAAAAGTCCCATGCCCTTCCCGATTCGTCATTGCGGTAGATAAGTCCTGATTCGACGGCGAACTGCTCCGGTACTCCAAAGCCGTTCAAGTAATTCTTCAGCCCGTCCCAGCTGTCGGGCGAGTAGCCGAGTTGGAAGGCATCGATCATCTGCGCGTTGACGCCGCGTCGCTTCAGATATTCCATCGCCGCCGCGCCTTCAGGAGCGCGTAACCGTTCCTGATACCATGTTGTCGCGAGCTGGTTGACGCGGTGGAGTTTGCTGCGATGGTCGTTCTCCTGCTTGCTATTCGGCGAGAGTTCGACGCCTGCGCGCTGCGCGAGGATGCGCAATGCCTCAGGAAACTCGACATTCTGATGCCGCATAACAAACGAAAAGGCGTCTCCCCCTGTGGAGCACGCCCCAAAGCAATGCCAACTCTGCCTCTCCGGATTGACCACGAAAGACGGCGTCCTCTCGGCATGAAACGGGCAGGGCGCCTTGAAGTTTCGGCCCGCCTTCTGCAGCGTGACATAGCCGGACACCACATCAACGATGTCCAATCGGGCGCGTATGTCGTCAACAACTGTCATGGTTTTGGTCTTCCGATTGGTTGGTCATGTCTTTCACTCTTTCGGTCAGCTTATTCGCTACTCGCGCATCTCAACTCGTGGTTCCTGTGGTGGCAGAATCCAGAATTTCATCCAGTTCGGCAGCGCAGCAATGTTCTCCGGGCGGCGGCGGGCTGTCAGCCGCAGGGTCGTGAGACTGGGAGTAGGCGTATTCGGCGAGCCTGGTCAGCGGCTCGCGGATGCTTTGGAGATGCCACGCCATATGTTCAATTGCCGCGCGCATGTCCACGAAAGAATCGCCGACAGATTCCCAGTCGTGGGAGGTCTTGAGCATATTGTGCAGATGGTCGGTGAACTCCTTCTGGGCACCCCATAGATCGCCGAGGTCGGTGCTGACGCTGGCGAGTTCGGCGTCCAGAGAGTCGGGCAAGCCGAGTTCGCGCAGGCGGATGACGACATTGTGTGCCATGACCGCGGTGCGACGCGCCTGATTCAGGTCGGCTTCCATTTCGGTTGCGGCGGAGTTCTGGTTCAAGGTTTTCTCTTTCTGCTATGACGGGCTGCGATGACTTTGCGCGTATAGGAGTGTGCAGGACGGGTAGGATGTCTGCTATTCGGTGCCGATGGCGGCGTAGTGCGATAGGTACATCATCCACGGTTCGCGTATCAATTCCAAGGCGCTTTGCTGCGGCGTTTCGCTCATCTCGTTTATGTTCTCGAACGTCACCCTCCAGATATTGTCAACCTCGCTCTTCCACGGCGCATATTCCACGCCGTGCGCGTCTCGCTGCATGGCTTCGAGATGTTCGCGGATTCGCTTGATGTGCAGCTGCGCAGTTCGCAGGCGGACACGGTCGGCAGGGCTGATGTCGTTCATTATAGCAATCTTTCGGAGAATGTCTTGGCGATGCCGGGCGACAGCTTCTCGGCGAGCCGTATGGCGTAGTTGTCGGTCATGCCGGACACATAGTCCACAACCGCTTCTTCCGGCGAGCGGCTGCGCTGTGCGTATTCCGGCGGGATTTTGTGATTGAGTTCGCTGAAATAGCCGTGCAAAAAGCGCACGATACGCCGCGCGGCATAGCCCTCCGGCGTGTCGTCAGTGGGCAGATACACCGTGTTGAACATAAACTCGCGCAGTTCCATAAACGCGCCGCGCACTTCTTCGCCCATGGTGATGGCTGGTCTATTGGGGTTTGGGGAAGTAATGCTCTCCGCGTGCTTGGGCAGCGATCCATTTACACTGGCAATTGCGGCATTTCTATCAACGGCGTCCGCATCTGTGCCACTGTCGTATGCGTCGTCGTCTATAGTTGAGTCGCATGACATCCCCGTGGCGTCCCAAGAATGTTCGATGATGTCGCATACGACGGTGTCGATGCGCTGGGAGTGGTGCTTGCCGAGTGTGGCGGCTACGGATGCGGGAAGGTCGGCGGGAGAAATGATGCCTGCGCGGAAAGCGTCGGCGAGATCGTGGTTGAGATAGGCAACGGCATCGGAGATTCGCACGACTTGCGCTTCGAGCGTGAGGTCTTCGTCGAGCGCCGCTATAAAATCGCCGCGCGGCTTGGAATGCCTGAGAATGCCTTGTCGGACTTCGTGCGTAAGGTTAAGCCCGTGCCCGTCTCGTTCTACACGCTCCACGATGTTAAGACTTTGCTGGTTGTGTCGGAAGCCACCGGGCAGAAGCTTGTCCAGCTCGTCTTCACCGATATGCCCAAACGGTGTGTGCCCAAGGTCGTGCCCAAGCCCTATCGCTTCGGCGAGGTCTTCGTTGAGATTGAGCGCGCGCGCAATGGTGCGCGCAATCTGGCTGACTTCAAGAGTGTGGGTAAGGCGGGTAACATAGTGGTCGCCCAATGGCGCGATGAAGACTTGCGTCTTATGCTTGAGCCTGCGGAACGCCTTGCAGTGGAGGATGCGGTCTCGGTCGCGCTGGTATTCGGTGCGGACATCGGATGGAGGCTCGGGGATGGCGCGTCCGGCTGATTGGCTGGACTGCGCCGCAAACGGGGACAGGTATCGCTCGCGCGCTTCGAGTCGCAGACGGACGCTGGATCGCCCCTTCGCTTTATGCGAAATACCGTCATCTTGCGTGACGCTGCCCTCTAATGCCATTTGCGTACCAACCAATGCCATCTACAAGCAAACGCAGCGCACACGCTGCGACCATGAAAAACACCTAAATACCAGTATAGCATACAATTGATAGTCTGAGTTAGCGCGGTTGTGCTGAGACGAATTCACAAATCCCTAATGTTGTCATTCCGCGCTGTTTTTGTCATTCCGAACCTACTCCCATGTCATTCCGAACGCAGTGAGGAATCTGAAATCGTTGCATGCAAACCTGTTTCCGACTTTAGATTTCTCGCCTCGCTCGAAATGACAAGAGTAAATTGCAAATGACAGGTATAAATTGCATTTATGAAATCGCCCGCCACGGCAGCCGGTGGTTTCTGAATGACTACGGGGCTAATTTGACAGGATAGGGACAAAATGCCCGCCTACTGCTCCCTGTATATTACCGCTACCAGCGCGTTTAGTTCTTCGCCGTCGGCGCTGATGCCCTGTACTTCGATTAGGTTAGGTCCCGGTTCTAGCGTTATGGTGGTGGAGAATACGCCGGATATGTCCACCGGTACCGCCACGCCCTTGACTGTTATGACTGTGCCTGCCGTCGTGCGGCCGATAAGCGGGATGGTTGGGTGCGTTACGAAGCTCTGGTCTTCCGGTTGCGTAACTATCAGGAAGAACGGCTGCGGCGGCAATATCAGCGATATGACCGATACGCTGGCGCTCTCAGTCGCGCCGTCCGGCGTTTTCGCATCGACCGTGATGGTGTTGAAGCCGGGCGACAAATCTATCATCTGCCTGAACCTGCCGCCTTCGTCAACTTCGACCGGCTCGCGGTTGACCTGTACGGCGGCGTCCGGACGCGCGTAGCCGTGTACGACAACGCTGTCCGCGCGCACCGCCGTGTTGTCCTCAGGTCCCTGCAAGTCCAGCAAGCCTTCGATGACGGGCGTCGGCGTGGCTGTCGGCAGCGGCGTGCTGGTGGGTGGTGGCGTGGGTGTAGGAGCCGGTGTTGCTGTTGGCTGCGGCGTTGGTGTTATCGTAGGTACGGGCGTCGGCGCGATTCTCGGCACGGGCGTTATGCACGCGGACAGCGCCAACAGCGCGAGCGCGAGCAGCATCAGCGCGACGATTGCGTGAACTGTACGACCTGTCGGCTTCAAGAAATCTCTCCGGCAGTCGCACTCACGGACGCAGGCTGATGAGATGGCAGGGTCAGCACGAAAGTCGTATGGTCGTCGGACCCCGAAGATGTATCGCTTTCGATGGTCAAGTCGCCACCGTAGCCGATAGACAGCGTGTACGCGATGTACAGCCCCAATCCGGAGCTTGTCTTCTCCTCACGGCGCGCGACCGCGGGCGTCCAGCCGCGATCGAATACATGCGGGCGGTAGTGTGCCGACACGCCTTCGCCGTCGTCCCAGACATGGATGCTGAAGCGGTCATCCTCTCGCGTCAGCCAGACATGGACTTGCGAATCGGCGAATCGAACGGCGTTGTCCACGAGGTTCGTAACGATATGCTCGATTGCCGCGCTGTCCGAGTACACGATGCCGAATTCGGGCGGCTCTGCCCACCAACTTATGCTCTTGTTCGCCTCGCCTGCGACGAGATTGTAGCGGTCTATGATGCGGCGCACGACTTCCGGCACCTCGACCGGCTGCGGCTCGAGCGAAGCGTTGGGCGCTTCCAGCTGGATGAGAACGCGGATGTTGGACATCATCAGGCGGAAATTGGGCGCTTGCATCTCTATCTCGTCCAGCAGCTCGGTTACCTCCTCAATGTCGATATGACCGTTCGCGCCGTTCTCGGCTGCGCGTAGGTATGCTCGCAACTCGCGTTCCTTGCCCAGTATGCGGCGGAGCGGTCTGCCTAGATCGTGGTCGAACAGCTCGAAGTACTGTTGCGTGACGCTGCCCCAGTCTTGCATGTCGCGCTGGGACTGTTCGCTTGGGCGGCGCAACGCCTGAGGCAGTGCGAAGGCGAACAGAAGGACCGCCAAACCGAGCGCGAGCAGTGCCGCCCCGACGTAGGTGAGCGGCTCCACGCCCCATATGCTGGCGAACAACGCTTCGCCGATGATGGGGGCGAGCACGAAGCACGCGATTGCTGCGGCGAGAATCAGAAGCCCCGTGAACTTCGCTATTGCTAGTGCTGGGATGTGGCGCAGCATGTCATTCGGGCGGCGCGAGGCGATAGCCCCTGTCGCGTACATTGATGATGAGGTCGCTCGCGCCGAAGCGCACGCCCATCGCGTTGCCGATAGCGACCTTGATTTCGCGGATGCGCACGCGGATAGACGCGCGCGGATCTTCGCCTTCGGTGTATCGCATCAGTTTGGCGAACGGCACGACTTCACCGGGGCTGCTATACCAAGTCGATGCGAGTTCCTGCAGGATGTCGAAGCGCAAGCCATGTAGCTCCGTTACCGGCGTGGCGCTGTCCTCGTCGTGCACATACACAACCTCGTTCGCGTTGTCGATGGAAATACGGTCGCCTATGCGTATCGTGTCCGGCGTCGTGCCCATCAGACGGCGCAGCCTCATGACGACCTCTTCCGGGCTTGCAAACTTGTCGATGAAGTCCACCTGCGCGTCCCACTTCAGCGTGCCGCGTACAGCGATTTCCCTGTCGGGCCCCTTCCAATACTGCGTGAACATCAGCACCGGCAATTGCGGGTGATGCTCAACTATCTTCTGCAAGATAGCCAAGCCCTTGAACCTATCCGAGCCGTGCTCGCCGAAACGCACGTCCAGAACGACGCCGTCCGGTCGGTCTTCTTCAATGGCGTAGAGCGCTTCCGCCTCGAAGTCGTCACCTGACACGATAAAGTCGAATGGCACGACGACATTAGTGCGCCAGCCCTCCTCGTCCAAGCGCTTGCGGACGCTGCGCACGACTTTGGAGTCCCACTCATCATCCACGATGAGGATGCTACGCTGAAGTCTTGACTCTGTCATACCGAATATCCTCGGCTACAAAAGCAGTCTATCCAGACATTATAACCATTTCATTATAGCGTTTTAAGGGGTTGAAGTATTACTTGAGACGATTTCATAAATCCTTAATGTTGTCATTCCGCGCTGTTCTTGTCATTCCGAACGCAGTTAGGAATCTGAAATCGTTGCCTGCAAACCTGTTTCCGACTTTAGATTTCTCGCTTCGCTCGAAATGACAGGCATAAACTGCATCTGTGAAATCGTCTCGTATTACTTGGCGCGATTTCCTACTTCAATGGGCAAGATAATCAGGTTGGGATGGGGTGCTTGATTTAGCATCTGCAGATTGTGCAGTTTCTAATCATATTGTCAAAAGGTATCCAAAAAAGGCTTTAAGTGTGCAATGGCGTTTTCGTAATCTAGTTAGCGTAATGTTTACGAAAGGAGCCGATATGAAGGGCAGCGCGGATCGGCACCCCGGCAAAAGGTCGGGATGTGTAGAGAACCACGTCTGGGGACGAGTTAAAGCGGGCTTCATGTTGTTCGTTCCGATACTCGTTACCTACCTCGTGCTGCGCCTTTTGGTGAGTTACACAGACGACCTGTTGGCTCCACTGCTGAACCAGCTAGCGCCGGTGCTGGACTTGCTGCCCTTCATACCTCCGGGTCTCAGCCTGTTGTTACTGTTCATAATCTTCTATTTCACCGGCTTAGTGGTGTCGCCGCGCGTGGGAAGAATGACGATGGCGGCGCAGCATGCGGTCTTCAGCCGCATACCTGTGGTAAAGAGCATATATGGATTGACGGAGCAGGTAACGGGGTATTTGTCGTCCTATGATGAGTTCAGCCGCGTGGTGCTGGTGGAATGGCCAAAGCCGAATGTGTTCGCGCTTGGCTTTGTTACCGGGCAGTGCGAGTTGCGGGGCGATGAGGACGAAAGGATTGCGATATACATACCGACTGTGCCGAATCCGACTTCGGGCATGTTCGCATTGATGAGCAAGACGGAAGTGTACGACACGGACATAAGCGTGGAGGAGGCGCTCAAGCTTGTGCTGTCGGGCGGGATTGCTCTTCCGGAGAAGCTGCGAGATGTCGATGTGAAGGCGCGCTGGAAAGATGAAACTGATGCCAGCATACAGGAGCAGTTCTCACTAATGTTGGACGGGCACCGCAACAAGCGTCGAGGATATATGGGATACAGATACCGGGACAAGGATGAGTTGTATCGCATTCCTGCGAAGAGATTTGGTGGATTTGGTGATTGATGGTAGCGTTGGAGATTTGTGGAATCGTCTTGTGTAAATCTGGTGGAGGATTATTGAGTGCAGTCAATTAAGATTACAATAGACTTGGATCCACAGAAGATACCGGATCTTGTGTGCACCGACCATTCCCTGCTTTCCGACGACATCACCGAGCAGATAGCCATCGCCACAGCCAAGGCACTGGGCATCGAAGACTACCTGTCGCAGCCGGACAGGATATACGAACTGCGCCGCTGGATGTGGGAGCGCGACAACTCGTCGTTCGCCTTTGACGCCTATTCGCCTGAAGAAGTCGCGCTGGAAATGCCCGCCGACTGACGACAGGCGTAATTCTAGCAGGAAGGACAGGACGCGTAGGATAGAACATATCCGGTTTGTCCTGTCCGCCCCGTTAAGATAATTCTATGGCTATTGCATCGAACAACAGTGATTCCGACGCGCAGCCAGCATATATCGCTGATTTTTGAGAAGACATCATCTCGGCCGGGTGTGGAGATCGAGCAGGATCACGCGGCGCGTCTGATGGAGCGCTACGACATATTCAATTTGCCCGTGGTGGATGATGACGGCAGGCTTGTCGGCGTTGTGTGGATGGACGACATGATCTAAGTGCTGGAAGACCAAGCCACCGAGGATATGTTCCGTATGATAGGCGCGGCGGAAGAAGAACGCGCGCTCAGTCCGTTCTGGCGCTCGGTGCGCAATCGTCTGCCGTGGCTGGTGGTGAACTTGGCGACTGCGGTGCTCGCGGGCTTTGTCATCACGATGTTCCAGAGCACGATAGGGCAGGTCGTGGCGCTCGCCGCGTTCCTGCTTGTGATAGCAGGCAGGGCGGCATCGCCGGCACGCAAACACTGACGCTGATAATCCGCTCTATCACGCTAGGCGAAGTATCGCCGTCGAACACGACCCAACTGCTGCTCAAAGAAAACGGCCTCGGATTAGTGCACGGCTTGGCGCTCGGGCTGGTAGTGGGCGTAGTTGCGTTCATCTGAAAGGGTAGCGAATACCTTGCGCTAGTCGTAGAAATCGCGATGCTCGCAAACCTAGTAGTAGCAGGCATAAATAGCGTCATAGTTCCGCTAGGCTTCCGCGCATTGAAGATAGACCCCGCGCTATCATCGGCGGTTGCCGTAACAACGCTGACGGATGTGTTGGGCTTCCTTGTGTATCTTGGGCTTGCGACGGCTGCGATCGGGCTTATAATTCAGACGATGTAAGCTGGCTGTCCCCCCATCCTGCCTATATTGTCTCGCAATCCGAGATTTCTCGTTCACCTCCGCCGTGTTATACTTTGGCGGGCGAATCGACACTTTGTGCAGCCTAGCCGGACTCTGCTCCGATAGGCTTGTTGAAAGGATGATAAGAATGCTGGAACGATTCAAGGTGCCGTATGAAGACCAAGTGCGCGTGCCGGAAGACTCTCTGCGCGAGACGGTCGCGGCGGTCTTCGAGAAGATGGGCGTGAGCGAGGAAGATGCCGCTGTCGGCGCGAACACGCTCACAATGACCGACCTGCGCGGCGTGGAGACGCACGGCGTGTCCAACATGCTCCGCGCGTATGTGCAGCAGTACAACCAAGGCGGCCTTAACCCGCAGCCGAATTGGCGCATCATCAGCGAAGCGCCTGCCACCGCGGTGATGGACGCCGACCAAGGGCTTGCGGTCATTCTGGGACCCAAGGCGATGCAGATGGCGATAGACAAGGCGCGCGATGTGGGCGTGGGTGTGGTTACGATGTTCAACGCCGGTCATTCCGGCGGCATCGGCCATCACGCGATGCTCGCCGCCGAGCAGGATATGGTCGGCTTCGTGACCACCGCGGGCGGAGCGCAAGTCGTGCCGACATTCGGCTCTGTCGGACGGCTGGGGACGAACCCGATAGCGCTCGCGGCGCCGGCAGCCACCGAGCCGCCGTTCCTATTTGACGCTGCGACCTCGAATGTCGCGGGCAACAAGCTCGGCTTGGCGCGCAGGGTGGGCGCATCCCTGCTGCCCGGCTGGATAACCGAACCCGACGGCGCGCCCATTCTCGAAGAGACCGATGTGCGCGGACGCGGCGAATACTGGCACCTTCCGATGGGCGGCACGCGCGAGATGGGCTCGCACAAGGGCTACGGGCTTGCGCTGATGGCGGAAGTTCTTGGCACGATGCTGTCCGGCGCGCTGCCGAGCATGGTCGATCCGGACGGCGGCTCGAAGCACTCTTTCGCCGCCTTCAACATAGCCGCGTTCACCGATGTGGACGACTTCAAAGAGCGTATGGATCGCATGCTCCGCCTGCTGAAAGAGACTCCCCCCGCGCCCGGACACGACAGGGTGATTTACCCGGGGCTGTCCGAGTACGAAGAGATTCAGGACAGGCGTGAGAACGGTATCCCGCTGCACAAGGAAGTCATCGAATGGTTCGACGACATCTGCGGCGAGCTGTCCATACCGCGACTGCGCGTGCTGTGAAGTCTGTCAGTTCGTCAGTCTGTCAGTCGGTCAGACTTCACAGCACGGTATCGCTCCCATTTAGGTGAGCAAGGACATTTATTTCCGTTCGTGGTGAGCCTGTCGAACCACGCGAGTTTGCCGACACGCCCTTCGACAAGCTCAGGACGAACGGGTTGTTATTCAAACCACCGAAAAGGAAACGCCGCCTCAGTCTGCTCATATATCTATGCTGATACCATTAGCCGAGATACTGACAGACTGAAAAACTGAAAAACTGATGAACTAACTCACCAGCCCTTGTCCCTGGCGGCTAGGTAGTCGCGGTAGCTGGCGTCGTGGTCACCGTTCATAGCGTGCAGGATGCTCCGGTGGCGGTACGCGCTCCAGAAGTCAGGGTCGATATCCAGGGCGCGGGTCAGGTCGGCGATGGATTCGTCGAGCCTGCCTAGTTCGGAGTACGCCAAGCCGCGATTGTGGTATGCGTCGCGGTAGTTGGCGTCCAGGTCTATCGCCGTGCTGATGTCCGATACGGCGCTCGCGGCGTCGCCCGTGCACAGATGCGCAATGCCGCGATTGTTCCACGCCATGCCGTTAGACGGTTCTAGCGCGATAGCCTGCGTCAGGTCTGCCTTCGCATCCTCGTACCTGCCCTGATTCGAGCGCGCGTTGCCACGCCGGAACCACGCCTGCGCGTCCTGCGGATTGCGCTCAATCGCTTGCGTGGTCTCGATGACTATGCGCGCGAGTTGTTCCGGGTCGTGTTTTCCGCCGCTGCCGCGCTGCTGCATGATAAAATATCCTTATATCCATCCTGTTGACTCTGCCACTCTGTACTGCCCTTTCATGTTAAGCCTTTTCTCTTCCCGTGTCATTTTGCCGCTCGCCGTGTTGCCGCTTGCGCTGATGCTCGCGTCCTGCGCCGGCGGCGCGGACGACGATACGCTGCTCGTATTCGCCGCCACAAGCCTAACGGACGCGATGACCGAAGTCGCCGCCGAGTACGAGGCGACAAGCGGCACGAATATCGAAATCAGCTTTGGGCCATCGCGCGCCCTGGCACAGCAGATAGTACGCGGCGCGAATCCGGACCTGTACTTCGCCGCCGGTCAGCCGCCGATGGACTTGCTGCAAGATGGCGGGCAAGTCGCGCAAGATGGCGTGGTGCGCCTGCTGTCGAACAAAATCGTGCTCATCACCGGCACGGACGCGCCGAATTTCGGCAGCATCGACGCGCTTGCGGACAGCGGTTTGAATCGCATCGCAATGCCCGACCCTGAGATTGCGCCTGCCGGCAATTACACCAGAACCGCGCTGCAAAATCTGGGGCTATGGGAGCGTTTACTGCCTAGCATCGTATTCGCCAACGATGTGCGCGCCACGCTGGAATATGTCGAGAGCGGCAACGCTGACGGCGGATTCCTGTACCAGACCGACGCCGCCACATCCAATACCGTCACAATTCAAGACATCGTGCCGCTTGATGCGTATCCCGATGTGGTATATCCGGCGGCAGTAATCGAAGGCGCGGACAACGCCGATGGCGGCAAGGCTCTGCTGGAGTTCCTGCAGAGCGATTCCGCGCGTGAGATATTCCGCTTGCACGGGTTCACGCCACTCGAGTAGAGAACCTGAACAAACATGGATGTACAGGATTGACGGGATAGCCGATTGGAACTGCTAGGTATTCTGGGGCTGACAGTGCAGATTGCGGTGGTGGGGACGGCGATCAATCTGCCGCTTGCGCTGGGCGTGAGTTGGCTAATCGTGAAGCGCCGCATACCCGGCCGGCTGGTGTTCGACGCGCTGGTGTCGTTGCCGCTCGCCGTGCCGCCGGTCGTCGTGGGCTACGCGCTGCTGCTGCTGCTGGGCAATCGCGGACCGATAGGCGGACTGCTGCAAGACGCGCTTGGCGTGGAGTTGGTATTCACATGGTTCGCCGCCGCGCTCGCCGCCGCGGTCGTGTCGTTTCCGCTGATGGCGCGCGCCGTGATGGTCGCGATGGGCGGCGTGGACGAACACCTTGAGATGGCGGCACGCAGTCTTGGTGCGAGCGCGATTCGCGTCTTCTTCACAATCACCGTGCCGCTCGCGTATCGCGGCATATTAGCGGGCGTGCTGCTCGGATTCGTGCGCGCCATCAGCGAGTTCGGCGCAACAATCATCGTCGCGGGCAACATCCCCGGCAAGACGCAGACGCTGCCGCTCGCCATATACTCCGAAGTGCTGCTCGGCGACGACGCGATGACGATGCGGCTGATTGCGGTGTCGGTCGGACTGGCGGTCGTTACGCTGCTGGCACACAACTGGCTGTTGGACAGGGCGGCGAAGAACCGGAATTGACATCGATGGACAGGATAGGCGGAATGGACAGCGATAATTTAATGGTGGCTTATGTCTGATTCGCTGCTGGACTTAAAGATAAGCAAGAGTTTTGCCGGCTTTTCGTTGCAATGCGAAGCTCGGTTTGGCGATGGCATTACGGCGATATTTGGGCCGTCGGGCAGCGGCAAGTCCACACTGCTGAACTCGATCGCAGGGCTGGTGCGTCCCGACGACGGGCATATCGCATTTGATGGCGATGTGCTGTACTCGTCCGGCGAAGGCGTTTATGCGCCTCCGGAAAAGCGGCGGTTCGGGTATGTGTTTCAGGATTCGGCGCTGTTCCCGCACATGAGCGTCGCGGACAACATTCACTACGGCTACAAGCTGACCGCGCGAGCGAACAGGCGCATAGAGCCGTCGCATCTGGTCGAATTGCTGCAGTTGGAACGGCTGATGGATCGCGGCGTGGGCAATTTGTCCGGCGGCGAACGTCAGCGGGTTGCGCTGGCACGGGCGCTCGCCACATCGCCGCGTCTGCTGCTATTGGACGAGCCGCTTGCCTCGCTCGACGGCGGGCTACGCGGTGTGATACTCGGCTATCTAAAGCGCATCCGCCGCGAACTTGGCACGCCGATGGTCTATGTCTCGCACTCCATATCAGAAGTGATGGCGCTCGCCGACAACGCGCTGGCGCTGCGAGACGGCAGGGCAGTCGCATACGGCAGCGCGACTGAGACGCTAGTGATGCCGGAAGTGTCCGCATTCGCGCAGTTCGACACGCTGGAAAACCTGCTTGAGACGAAGGTGGCACAACGCCATGACGACGAGGACATCGCGGAACTGGAAATCGGTGATGCGCGCGTGATTGCGGCAGGCGTGCGGCGCGGCGAAGGCGATGCGCTCACGGTGTCCATCCGCGCCGGCGACATCATCGTATCGCGGCAGATACCGCCGCAGACCAGCGCGCGCAACGCCATCCGCGCAACGGTGTTGCAGATTCACATAGTCGATTCTCGCGTGCTGCTATATGCGGACATTGGCGTGAGTGATGTTGTGCCTGTTGTGGTGGAAATTACGCCGAATTCGCTGCGCGCGCTGGAACTGCGCGATGGCACGGAGATATATCTGATAATCAAGGCGAACAGCGTGCTGCCGCTAGAAGGTGGCGGGGGTTGACGGGATACGCAGGATGACAGGGCGGAAGAATCTATCGTCATCTCCCCGCGAAGAGAATCCATTGGAGTTCTCCGCATCCCTGGCATTTCAAGCGGAGGTAGTAGCCTGTGCCGTTGGATGATGGGCGCGACAGCAGCGGTTCCACTTCGACGAATGTGCTGCGGCGCTGCGGCGTACCGCTGGCGAGCGCCTTGTCCCTGCACTTCGTATTGCACATTGCTATATGCGTCATTCCGTTAACCGCCTTGTGAATTAAGCAGTCCTAACAATTTACAACAGAGCGCCAGCATACGACAACCTGACTTGCATTGCCTATGCAGGTGCAGGTTCTAACCTTCCCCCTTCATTGCCAAAGGGACTTTTGGCACCCGTAAAGAACACGCAGCTGCGTCTGATATAACCACGAGTCCCTTTCGGGCGGGATTATCTCATTGAGAAGCCTGTATCGGTCGGCTATACTTGACTAAATCCAAAATATAAGGGGAGGGTACGATGGCAGTTGATATGGTCGCCGAGACTGGTACATTCTTAGTGAAATCAGGGCTGGCGCAGATGTTGAAGGGCGGCGTGATAATGGATGTCGTTACGCCGGAGCACGCGAAGATTGCGGAGGACGCCGGGGCAGTTGCGGTAATGGCACTGGAACGCGTTCCCTCGGACATTCGCAAAGCCGGTGGCGTGGCGCGCATGTCCGATCCCGCGATGATAGCGGAGATAATAGACGCGGTTACGATTCCGGTGATGGCGAAGGCACGCATAGGGCATTTCGTGGAGGCTCAGATCCTTGAAGCGATGGGCGTGGACTACATAGACGAGTCCGAAGTGTTGACGCCCGCAGACGAGAACAACCACATCAATAAGCACGACTTCAAAGTGCCGTTTGTTTGCGGCTGCCGCGATCTTGGCGAGGCGCTGCGACGGATCGGCGAGGGCGCTGCGATGATTCGCACCAAAGGAGAAGCGGGCACCGGAAACATCGTCGAGGCGGTTCGCCATGCGCGCAAGGTCATCGGCGAGATGCGGCGAATCCAGAATATGACGGACGATGAACTCATGGCGACGGCGAGAGACCTTCGCGCTCCATACGAACTGGTGCGGCAGATACACGATACCGGCGACATGCCCGTGGTCAACTTTGCAGCCGGTGGCATCGCAACACCCGCGGACGCCGCCCTAATGATGCAGCTCGGCGTTGACGGCGTGTTCGTGGGTTCCGGCATATTCAAGTCCGAGTATCCGGAGATTATGGCGGAAGCCATCGTGAGAGCCACCACGCACTACAACGATGCTGGAATCCTCGCTGACATATCGAAGGGCTTGGGAGCGGCGATGCCGGGACTGGACGTGCGGAGTATGCCCGAAGAGGAGCAGCTTGCGGTACGAGGCTGGTAACTTGTCGAGCGGCGCGCCCAGGATAGGCGTATTAGCAGTTCAAGGCGACTTTCTGGAGCATAGACAGGCGCTGCGCCGCCTGGGTATCGACGCGCCCGAAATCCGGCTGCCTGACCAACTTGACGAGATTGACGGGTTGATTATTCCCGGCGGTGAGAGCACGACAATTGTGCAGTTAATTGACATGTACGGCTTTCGCGACTCGCTGCGGCAGAGGTCGCGGGAGGGCATGGCAATCTGGGGCACCTGCGCCGGCATGATTGTCGTCGCCGATAGGCTGACGGACAGGCGTCCCGATCCGCTGCGCCTAATGGATATAGAAGTTAGCCGCAATGCCTTTGGCCGCCAGGTGGATAGCTTCGAGGCGGACATCGAGTTCGAGGAAATCGAAGGTGCGCCCTTCCACTGCGTTTTCATACGCGCGCCGGTGGTGAACAGCGTGGGCGAGTCGGTTAAAGTGCTGGCGGCTCTCGATGACGGGCGTCCCATAGCGGTGCGCCAGGGCGGTATGCTCGCGACCTCATTCCATCCCGAACTGACTGACGATTCACGCATTCACGAGCTATTCGCCCGCATGGTCGAGCAGCGATCCTAGCATATTTAGCGCGTTCGTTAACGCCTTAGTCATAGCTCTGGGAATAAATCGGTCGTTACTCTCTTCCTACCCCTCTCCGATATGGAGATGGGGCATATCTTGACACATATCTTGGCAATTATACTCAGCCTTAGCTGTGCAGGGTTCTACTTTACGCCGATTTGCAATGCTATGATAAAGTGTATGTATTCGGCTGGCAGGTTGATGACGGATACTGAGGAGGTTCCTTGACTCAGTTGTTAAGAACACAGTTGGACGCGGACCTTGAATCGCTGATCGATACGCTTCCGCCGCACATCCGAGAATTGCTGCTGGAGCGCGAAGATGTGAACGAACTGCTGGAGGTAGTGCTCGACCTCGGCAGGGAACCGGAGGCGCGCTTTCTCAGCGAGAGCCTCGTGCTTTCCAGCCAAGAGATTGCGCAATCGGACATCGATTTTGTAATCGATAGAGTCAGCACTTTCGGCGAGGACAATCGCGCGGGCATAGAGCGCACGCTGCACCGCATTTCCGCCATTCGCAACCGTTCGGGCCGCGTCGTCGGACTGACTCTGCGCGTGGGCAGGGCGGTGTACGGCACGATTCGCATCATCGAAGACCTGGTGCTGAGCGGCAAGAGCGTTCTTCTGCTCGGCAAGCCAGGCGTGGGCAAAACGACCATGCTGCGCGAGATTGCCCGCGTGCTTGCGGACGACGCCCTCAAGCGCGTCATCATTGTGGACACTTCTAACGAAATCGCGGGCGACGGCGACATACCCCATCCAGGCATCGGCAGAGCGCGGCGAATGCAAGTGCGCCTGCCCGCGCTTCAGCACGCCGTGATGATTGAAGCAGTGGAAAACCACATGCCTGAAGTCATCGTCATCGATGAAATCGGCACGGGCGACGATGCGGACGCGGCGCGCACCATCGCAGAGCGCGGCGTGCAGCTTGTCGCCACAGCGCACGGCAATACGCTCGACAACCTCATCATGAACCCGACGCTGTCCGATCTCGTCGGCGGCGTGGAAGCGGTTACGCTGGGCGACATCGAGGCGCGGCGGCGCGGCACGCAGAAGACCGTCCGCGAACGGCGCGCGCCACCCACATTCGACATTCTCGTGGAAATACAGGGCTGGAACGAAGTCGTAGTGCATGAAGATGTGTCCGATGTCGTGGACAGGATGCTGCGCGGACAGCCGATCGCGCCGCAGATGCGCACGATTGACGAACTCGGCAGGCTGCAGCGCGCGCACGCCGAGGCGAAAGTGCCGGCGTTGTTCAATGGTGGCAGCCAAAACGGCAGCGCGCGCCGCGATACGCCACGACGCGGTTGGAGCATACAAACGCAGGACGAACAGCCGGACGCAGTGCCGCTCGAGTCGGTCAGCATATTGCCGTATGGCATCAACAAGGGCAAGCTGATGCAAGCCGTTCGCAGCCTCAACGCGCCCGTCGAGCTTGTCGCGGACTTGGGCAAGGCGGATATGCTGCTCACCACGAAGAACTACTACCGGCGCAGCACGCAGGCGCTGCAGCTCGCAGAACAGCGCGGCAAGCCCGTGTATGTGCTGCGGAAGAACACTCTCGCGCAAATTCAGCAGTTCGTGCAGGCGCTAGTGCGCAAGCAGTCTCAGGACGCGCAGCACAAGATGGAACACTCCGACGCCATCGACGAGGCGGAGCGCGCCGTGTCGATGCTGGAAGAAGGCGAAACCAAGCATGTAACGCTCAGTCCGCAGGCGGCGTTCGTTCGCCATTTGCAGCACAAGGTCGCGAACGAACGCGGCGTCTATTCGTCCAGCGAAGGGCGCGAGCCTAACCGCCATGTGGTGATGTACAGGCGGTAGGCGGCATGGCGGTGTTCATATCGTTCGAGGGCGGCGAGGGCAGCGGCAAATCGACGCAGGCATCAGTCCTGACCGACAGGCTTACTGCGCTCGGCATCGGCGTGGAGTTCGTGCACGAACCGGGCACCACCGAGCTTGGCTGGCAAGTGCGCGACATACTCAAGCGCGGCTTGCCCGGCGATGGAGATATGTCCGACCACGCCGAACTGCTGCTGTTCTCAGCGGCGCGCGCGGAGCTTGTGCTCAAGGTGCTGCAACCCCTGCTGTCGTCCGAGCAGCCGGACATGCCGCGCGGCGAACAGCCCGATGCACAGCCCGACACGCCAATCCCCGACATGATAATCATAGCGGACAGGTATGTCGATTCCACGACGGCGTATCAAGGCTACGGGCGTGGCATACCGTTGGCGCAGGTCGAAGCGGTGAACGCGCTCGCCACGCAGGGCATTATGCCCGACCTGACATTCCTGCTCGACCTGCCGCCGGTCAGCGGGCTGACGCGCATCGGCAATCTGCAATTAGGCTTCCGTTTGGACGACAGCGTGCTGCACGAGAGCGCGGCGAGAGCGCAGGAAGGCGCGCGCTTCGAGGAAGAACCACTGGAGTTCCACGAGCGCGTGCGGCAGGGCTACCGCGAATTGGCGGCGCGCGAGCCGGACAGGTTCTGCATAATTGACGCCACGCAGCCGCAGGAGCGAGTCAGCGAAATAATCTGGGCGGAACTTTGCCGGCGCTTCTTTTAATACAACAAGATGGACAATATAGGACAGGATACGATATGACACAGGAACAGATTCACGAATACTTAAAGCTGCCGATGATTGCGGACCTTGCGACTGTGAACCCGGACGGCTCGCCGCATGTGGCGCCGGTCTGGTTTCGGTGGGATGGCGATGTGGTGAAGGTGTTCACGCAGACGACGGCGGTCAAGGTGCGCAACATTCGCAACGACGCGCGCGTGTCCATGGCGGTGTCCAAGCAGGACGCGCCGTATGGCTATGTCATCGTCAACGGCACGGCGAAAATCTCGAACGACGGCATCCCTGACGAGGTACGCGCGATGGCGATCCACTATAAGGGCGAAGAAGAAGGCGAGATTTACATTCGGCAGGCGCTGCAAGAGATGGAGTTTTGCCTGCTGACGATTACGCCAACGAAGATAATCGGCTGGCTCGACGAGTAGATTAACGGGCCGCCTATCCCGCTAATGCCTCGACCTTACCAAGTTGATGGGATGCGATGTCGAGCGGCTGGTCGTAGAGGACGGCGCGTGGGACTTCGTTGACCATTGCTTGCGCCTTGCCTGCGCCCACTATCGCGGCGATAATTTGCAGTGCTTCACCTAGTTCTGGCGTGCGCGGCGGGCGTGGGGAGTGCGTGTCGGATGCGAGCATGTGCGCCACCGTTGCGCAACAGTTCCAGCGAGAACAGGCGTATCTCTTCGCCATAGTGCCCCAGCAGGCTGCCCCGCGTCAGCTGGCTGAGCATACCCTCGTCGATGTAGCGTTCCAGCAATGCGGGCTTGCGGATGAACAACTCGATGCGCTCCGGATGCGCGAGCACCGGAGTCAGCCCTTGCGCTTGCAAGTCTCGCAGCGTCCCGTCCGCGTAGCCGTGCTCTTCGATTGTGCCGGAGAACGGCATTTCCACCAGGATGTAGCGCGTGCCGTTCATGGTGATCGCCTTGCCGTCGGCATAGTCGTCGGGCAGCGATTCATCCATGTGATTTTCCATGCCCACATACAGCGACAGCGGTATGCCCTCGTCGTCGAAGCAATCTTGCAGTTCGGCGGCGAGTTCGTAGAGGCGCGGCACGGACGACAGCTCGGTTACATCCTTGCGATGCGGCGTGGCGAGCATAACGCGCGTGCCGTTCGCGGCGGCGATGCGCGCTATCTCAATGGCGTCTTCGATGCAGGTCGGGCCGTCGTCGGTGTCGTGCAGAATATGTGAATGCAGATCGTACATTATTCACATCGCCTTATTTCACATCGATGGACAAGATATAAGACGATTTCACAAATCCCCTCCCCCTTGACGGGGGAGGGTTAGGGTGGGGGTG
>VXNZ01000020.1 GCA_009840355.1 Chloroflexota bacterium | reverse complement strand
CGAAGTTACCGAAGGCACTGCACTCGGAGGCGAGACGCAGGTTAAGGGAGATGTCAGCCGCGCCCACGCGAGCAGAGTGCGAATTGACGCGGAGCAACCCCCTGTAGGCACGTTGAACCGATTATCTGTCAAGGGCGGTGCAAAATTCACCTCAACTTCCCCAGAGTGCATCGGGATAAAAATTATGCCGGACCTTAATCGAAAAGAAGGTGTCGCTGTGTCGCCATGTGCCCATGTAGTATTGACTCTGTCCCTTACCTGACATAAGATCATCGTAAGGAATAGGAGGCGTCATGCTACTCAAAGTAACCGCAAAGCGACAGGTCACATTCCCTCGAAGAGTACTTGATTCGCTGGGCGTCAGGCAGGGAGATCGGATCGAGCTGATTGAAGGTCCTGACGGATACATATTGCGCCCGAGACGTATTGACTACTCGCGCCTGGGCACGCTCAAGGACAAAATTCCGGAAGGGCATCCGCTCTTTGACATCAGGAAGTTCAGAGAGAGGCCCTATGACCCAGCCCTACGGGATTGATACGTCCGTCCTGGTCAGGCTGGTTACGGCAGAGCCGGAGAGCGACTTTCAGCACTGCGTTGACGAGCTTCGGGCCATGATCGAACAGGACGCCGAGATATTCGCATCGAACCAGGTTATCGGAGAAGCCTACATCGTGCTTCAGCACCACTACGATATATCGCCGGGCGACGCCCGTTCCGCGCTCGTCGATGTACTGACAAGCGGAATGGTCGCCCCACTGAACGGTCAGACGGTCATCTCGGCGCTGGAAAAGGCGGGAGGGCCAGGAGTATTTGACCGGCTCATTACTGACGGCTACACGCATGCAGGTATGGAGACGCTGGACAGACAGATGGCACGGCTTTCAGGAGTGAGCAGGCTTTGAGCCAAGAGAAACAGAGGATGAATCATCGCAAGAGTGACAAGGCCGATAAGAGCAAGGGCAAAAGGACCACGCTCGATGAAGCTTGGCCGGTTCACTCGGCTGGCAGCTGGCCCCAAGACCTATCCCTCGACCGGTCCGAAATCTACGAAGGCAGGACATAAGCCTTGAACGAGCATCACCCGACCGCCGCGCCAGCTCCGCAGAGCGATTTCATAGGAATCGCTCCCGCGGTGGCAGGGCGCCTTCTCGGTGAGCCGTCCAGCCGGTCGTCCCGCGAGCTGCGCTGGGGTCGCAAGGGTTCGTTCCGCCTCAAGCTCGACACCGGCACATGGACCGACTTCGAGGCCGGAGATGGCGGCGGCGTTCTGGCGCTCGTGATGCGTGAAGAGCGCCTCGATAAAGCCGGCGCACTCGCCTAGCTCGAAACTCAGGGATTTTTGGCCAGGTCGCCAAACAGGAAGCAAAACCCCGGTAACGGGCCCGATTCCGGAAGATCCGTCTCCGATAAATCGCCGTACAGCCCCGCAATTAAGGGCAACGGTGTCATGCACCTGAGCGCTCCCGGAAAGACGTCCTGCGCTGGATACGCAGCCGTGCCCACTCGCGTGTCCCAGTTCCTGCTTCGGTATCCGTTGCGCTGGGTGACCCGGTTGGGACTACGCTCGCCGTATCCTGCTCCCGCCTTCACCCTTCACCGACGCCTCGGCATCCATTATCCCTTCGACCAGAACCGCAAGCGCCTCACGCAGAGAGTCTACGTCTACGTCCATACCTCTCTTGCGCAGCAACTCCAAAACGTCCATACTCTCTCTTGCCATCGTCGTCCTCCTTGCATCGATCTCTTACTTCGTAAAGGATGACGCGGTGGCTTCATTTTTTCCAGTCCACCTACTCTGTTACACCACATTAAAGGACACTACTTTTTCTATCTGGCGCATTGGTGGTTCAGTTCAGGAATCGTCTGCTATAGTAACCACTGGCGCGCGAGTTCATTGCAAAGCCTAAATGAATCACTAATGCCCAGTAATCCTGTGAGTTGCCGCACTCGTAGTTGAGTTATACCTCGCGCACGGTGGACTGATTTGGGTTGATTACAGATTCATGGGAGAAATTTATGGCTGACAAGCAAAACGTACTGATAACGGGAGCGGCTGGCCTCATAGGCGGCTTGCTCCAGAAGGGCTTAAAGGACTCGTACAACGTAACCGGCGTGGATATGAGGCCTGTGGACGGATTCACCAGTCTGGTTGCCGACACTTCCGACCTTGACGCGGTACTGCCTGCTTACGATGAAGTGGACATCGTCATAGACCTAGCAAGCGTGCCGGACCAGGACAGCCCGTGGGATGTCGTCTATCGAAACAATCTGTCCTCGACGTACAACGCTCTGGAAGCCGCGCGACGGGTCGGGGCGAAGCGGGTGATATTCGCAAGCTCAAATCACGCGACCGGCAACTACGAGGAGGACGAGCCATACGCATCCATCGTCGCGGGCAGGTACGACGGGCTGGACGCGGCGACTTTTCCAAGGGTAACGGTGGATATGCCAATACGACCTGATGGGCCTTATGGGATAGGCAAGGCGTTCGGAGAAGCCGCAGGACGGTACTACTCCGACCACTTCGGCTTGTCGGTCATCTGCCTTCGGATAGGAACGCTGAACCGCGAGGGAAAACCACAAGCGGCAAGGCAGTTCGCCACGCTGCTATCGCACCGAGACCTGGTGCAGTTGGTTCGCAAGTGTATAGACGCACCCGAGTCTGTCAGGTTCGCTATATTCTACGGTGTATCTAACAATACCTGGCGCTTATGGGACATCTCGAACTCTCGTGAGCTAATCGGATACGAGCCCGAAGATGACGCAGAGCAGTGGAGAACCGGCTGAGCATCACGCTTTGGGAAGGGGACTTCAGTCTTGCCTGAGACGATTTCACAAATGCGGTTTTCGATCGTTGCGGCGCAATCAGAAGGTGGGCAGTCAGTCTATGTAGGGACGCGATGCCGCTCGCCCCTACTGATGCCCTGATTCAATTGAATTGTGAAACCATCTCTTTCACTTGCCCTGCTTGATGAAGTCTGCAACGCGCTCGCCTATCATCAGGACGGTTACATTGATGTTGGCGCGCACGCACTCCGGCATGATCGAAGCGTCCACCACCCGCAGGCCCTCAGCGCCATAGACTTTGCCGTACTGGTCCACGACCGCCATCGGGTCTGAGCTGGGTCCCATCTTGGCAGTGCAGGAGATGTGATGGCCAGTCCCTACCCACCTCTTCATCCACAGGTCCAGCGCCTCATCCGACTCCAAGTCCGAATCTTCAGGATAGACTCGCTTGTCAATCATGTTCGCCATCGCCGGGTGGCTCTCAAGACCAACCAGCAGTCGAACACCGTCCCTGTACCTACGCAGGTCCTCCTCATGGTCGAGAAGGTTGTAGTCGAGATATGGGTAGTCCCTGTAGTCGTTGGAGCGGAGTCGGAGTTCGCCTTTGGAGTGCGCCAGGTTCAACCCGAGACCGGCGCCCAAGCCTACTACCTCCTTATGTCCGCCGCCCCTGTTACGCCCTATCCCCGAAGCAGCGGACAGGTACACAATCATGTCGTTCTCCAGCGGAGAACCTTCAGCCGTGTACCTCACTAGAAGTTGGCCGTTGGGCATGAAGCGTTCCAACTCTACCTCCGGCTTTGTTGCCCACAACATGCCTAGCAGTGGGTGGTCTGCGAGGTTCTGTCCGACACCGGGCGAATCGATCACTGTCTCTATTCCGTGCTCTCTCAAGTGATCGCCGGGACCTACGCCGGAGAGCATTAGCAACTGGGGCGATCCGATTGCGCCCGCGCTGAGGATAATCTCTTCCGCTTCGACTACGAAAGTCTCTTCGTATGAGACTGCTTCGACTCCCGTTGCCCTGGGACATTCTTCGCTGGTGTCGAAGAGTACCCTCTTGACCGTCACATTGCCTCTGGTGGTCAGGTTCAGGCGATGCCGAGAAAGGCTCAAGTAGCCAATGGCGGTGGACCAGCGGATGCCGTTGGGGTTGTTCAGGGGTATGGGCCCCACGCCCGTGGTGCCGGGCGCGTTATGATCCTCACAGTACGGTTGCCCGTTGTCTCGCCATGCCTCGAACCATGCATTGTTTCCTTCTCGCCATTCTTCTTGCATGAATCGGCGGCATATAATGGGCCCGCTAGAGCCGTGGAAGTCCCCGGGGTCGTCCTGGTAGGTGGTATCCGTCTCCAGCTTATTGAAGTAGGGCACGAGCTGCTGGAAGTTCCATTCGTCGTTTCCCCACTCCGCCCAGTTATCGTAGTCTTCCGGAATGCCGCGCAGGAATACCGTTCCGTTGATGGCGCTCGAGCCGCCGGTTACCTTGCCCCGGGGAATCTCGAGCTCTGCCTCCGATGTGCCCCTGGCGGTGTACTTCCAGTTGTGCTCGCTATCCCAGATGCTCTTGGTTGACATGTAACTGTGCCTGACCTCTTCAGGGAGGCTGTCGATGTCCGGGTAGTCCGGCCCCGCCTCCAGTAAGAGCACCGAGACGTTGGGGTCTTCCGAGAGCCTCGTGGCGAGGATCGCGCCCGCCGAACCCGCGCCGATGATAATGTAGTCGTACTTCACTCCCTACCTCCTGAATGTGACGCTGACATGAGATATTCGATTGATGCGGCGATTGTAGGCACTAGAACTGACTCCGTCAATTGCCTGATCGCTGCGGCCTGAGCGCTGCGGCGCGAGCGCCCACACTCCATCCCTGTCCGGTCGGTCGTCCAAGTGCCACTGATAAACGTCGAAGAAGTCGCGTTGCCTCAATGAAAACGTTACCTAACTCCGAGCTATTGCCTCACGTCGATGTTACCGAAATAAGGTCATTGCCTCACAATGGTGTTACCAAGATTGAGGAGGCAAGAGATGGCTGGAGAGATTAGCCTGGCGACGAGGACCGAAGTGCTCGGAACCATTCGCAGCCGGTACGGAGAGGCATCGAAGAAGGACAAGAGTCGGATGCTGGATGAGTTCGTAGCCATGACGGGCTGCCACCGCAAGCACGCGGTCAGACTCCTTGGGCAGGGTGAAAATGGATCGACCGGGGCAGTTCCCCGGGGGCGGAAGATATACGGCGAGGCGGTGAGGGAGGCGCTGACCGTAGTGTGGGAGGCATCGGACAGGATATGCGGTAAGAGGCTGAAGGCGGCACTGCCGAGTATGGTGGAGTCGCTGGAGAGACACGGGCATCTTGACCTGGACCCTGACGTGCGGCAGCGACTGTTCGCGGCCAGTGCTTCCACCATAGACAGATTGCTCAAGCCCATCAGGGAGCAGGCCGGCAGCCGCAGGAAGCGAAGACAGAAGAGGAAGATGGGAAGTCGCATCCCGGTTCGCACCTTCTCCGATTGGAATGAACCTGAGCCAGGATACCTGGAGATAGACTTGGTGGCCCACTGCGGAGAGTCCGTAGCTGGCTCGTTCATCAGCAGTCTCGTGGTGACTGACGTCTGCTCGGGCTGGACGGAGGCGATCCCATTACTGGCGCGTGAGCAGTTTCTGGTGGTCGAAGGACTGGAAGCCATCGCGCGGCTGTTCCCCGTCCCGACCCGCGGCATAGACTCCGACAACGACAGCGTGTTCATCAACGAGACTTTGCTGAGCTACTGCGAAGAACGGGACATAGAGTTCACTCGCTCGCGTGCGCATCGCAGTAACGACCAGGCGTGGATAGAGCAAAAGAATGGATCCGTCATACGACGCTTCGCCGGTCACAACCGCTACTCGGGACCTATAGCCGGTCAGGCTCTTGCGCACCTGTACGGCGCTATGCGTCTGTATGTGAACCACTTCCAGCCTTCATTCAAGCTGCTGGACAAGAGCCGGGATGGTGGCACCGTCAGGAAGCGGTACGAGAAGCCTGCTACTCCCTGCGACCGCCTGCTTAAGCGCGCCGATGTAAGCGAGGAGACGAAGCAGCGACTGAGGAACAGTAGAGTAGAACTCGACCCGGTATCGCTGTTGCACACGATACGGGAAGCGCAATCGGCGCTTGCTTCGATCAAGAACTCTGCTCCTGTGAGCGCATCGACCAGCGAGACTCTGGAGCAGTTCCTCGGCAAGCTACCCGACTTGTGGAAACAGGGCGAGGTTCGCGCGACACACGAGTCAGACGCGCAAAAGGCGAGAAAGCCTCACACGTGGCGGACGCGTGCTGATCCGTTCGAAGGTGTGTGGTGTGAGATACTGGACTGGCTTCAGCGCAAGCCGGACGCTACGGCCAGGGAGTTGCTGGATCGGTTGATATGCCGTCATCCCGAGCGCTTCAGCAGGAGTAACCTTCGCACGCTGCAACGCCGAGTGCGACAGTGGCGTAGGGTTATGGCGCGAGATCTGGTGTATGCTTCCGGTGAACGAAGTGAAATGATTGAGGCCGACCAAAGGAGCATCAGACCCGTGGGGGTCAATTAGAAGCTGAGAAAATCTTGGTAACATAATCCGATGAGGCAACAGGACCACAGACTGCTGATGTGCCTAACGGTTCCTGTCATCTCTGCCTCCCGAGTATGACTCACGGGCTTGAGTGAGCGGACAAAACTGCGATGGGACTCTGCGTCACGCTCCCATGAGGTCACTTATTCACCAAAGCCTCAGACACTATATGGGCCACCGCAGGAACGGATCGACAGATCCATTTGAGACATCTGAGCCAGTTGACGTGTGGGTCAGATCCAGTTCCGGATGGCCCGTAAGCTATCATCGCAGTTGACGTGTAACACTCCCATTGAGTACGAGATGCTGCGCTTCCTCTCATTGAATGCCGGGAGAGTAG